>JANJUO010000364.1 GCA_024710535.1 bacterium | reverse complement strand
GATAGAAATTTAAATAATATTGTTGAAATAAATCCAAAAGCAGTTCCAAATTCTACTCCGATAAAAAATGAAGTAGTTAATTCTGTGCCTAATATAAGCCAAACTATTCCTATTGAAATAAATGCTGAGAAAAATATTTATAAACCATCAGAATTCAACATTAAAAATGGAGAAACCATTGAATCTAATTCAATAATTAATCCAAAAGTAAATGATGCTAATCAAGAAAATACAAGAATTGAGAATTCTAAAGTTGATAAAAATGCTTTCAAATCTGATGTAAATTATGTTGTAGTAAATTCTGAATCAAATAATACAGAAGCAGTTCAGCCTGAAATTGCAGATATTGATTTATTCAAAAATGAAGTCGAAGCGAATAAGCCGGTAAAAATTAAAGCAGGAAATGTGGATAGAAATTTAAATAATATTGTTGAAATAAATCCAAAAGCAGTTCCAAATTCTACTCCGATAAAAAATGAAGTAGTTAATTCTGTGCCTAATATAAGCCAAACTATTCCTATTGAAATAAATGCTGAGCAAAATATTTATAAACCATCAGAATTTAATATTAAAAATGGAGAAAATATTGAATCTAATTCAATAATTAATCCAAAAGTAAATGATGATAATCAAGAAAATACAAATAATGGTAGTTTTTCATCAAATAATAATAATCAAAATAGTAATTTTGAACAATTTGCCCAAGATAATAAGCAAATATTAGCCAATTCAGATAAAAAACAAACCACTATTGATGGCGATAAATCTACAACTGTTCAAAATGAGCCCGAAACAATTGAAATTCAAAATGTAAAATCTGATGTAAATGGCTCAATACATTCTCAAATTTCAAAAATTTCAATTAATTCAAAAGGGAATTCAACGACAACACAAGTTACTGAATTTTCATTAGTTAAACAAATTATACCGGAAGATTTTCCAAAAACATCAATTCAATTAATAAAGAATTTGCCTGAAAATGGCAGTGGTTCGGCTAAATTGATTCTACAGCCACAAGCACTCGGCACAGTAATTGTAGAAATTAAAATGTCGCAGAATATTATGCAGATGGAGGTGAAAGCCGAAACGCAAGAAGCTGTGAAATTGATTGAAAACCAAATGGCATCGCTTAAGGATAAACTTGCCAATAATGGTATTATAGCAGATAAAATTGATGTTAGTTTGAATCAAGAAAATTTGCAGAATTTCGGCAATGCTGGTCAATTCAACCGGCAGAGCAAAAGAGAGGATAAAACAGCAAGGAGTGCCTTTATCCATTCTTTAAACGGAATCGGAACTGATACGCAGGATGCGGAAACAAGCTCTATAAAACGCAATTTTTCTAAACAAGGTAGTTTAATTGAAACGTATATCTAAGCAACACGGAGGTTGCAGATGACACAAACAATATCCGGCGTGCAAACGTCATCACAAACACAATCGTCTTTTACAAAGGCGACTGGATCAACACTCGGCAAGGATGAATTTCTGAAGTTGTTGACTTATCAATTGAAGGCGCAAAATCCGATGAAGCCGTACGATAATCAGGAATTTGCATCTCAATTGGCGCAATTTTCTCAATTAGAGCAATTAACTGAAATGCGCTCACTTATGGAAGAGCAAGTACAAACTAACAGTATATTGTCTCAGACTATGGCGAATTCCGCTTTGCCCGGAATGCTTGGCAAAACTGCAAAAGCTGAATCAGATACTCTCAGTTTTGATGGAGAAAATCCGGCCAAAATCGGATATAATTCAGCATATCAGGCAACAAGCGGTAAACTTTATGTTAGCGATATGGCAGGAAATATTGTTAATATAATTGAACTCACAGGAAACGATCTTACTTCGGGTGAGCATAGAATTTCTTTCGATGGTACCAATTTCGACGGTGAACCTCTTACTGCAGGACAATACAAGTTCAACGTTGATTTAACCGAAGGAAATGGCTCTACCTCGTCGGCAGACACTTATATTTACGGAAAAATCGACGCCGTCAGATTCAAAAGCGAAGGAACGTATTTGCTAATCAACGGTATGGAGACTGCATTGAATAAAGTTTCTGATATTTCAACGCAGTAACGAAATTTACACTGTTCTTTGATATTTCGTTATAGAAAACGAAAGCTTTTGTGGATTAATATAAGGAATCTTTTATGCCAGATTTGAACGGTATTAGGGTGCCTTTTATTCCTGCCGGTGGTGTGGATAGATTAAATATCAAACATCACAATCTGAATAACACCGGAAACAGTAAATTCAATGAGTTGCTTACTGATGAACTCTCGAAACTGAAATTTTCCGGTCACGCTCAGAGCAGAATGGAAAGCAGGAATATTAATCTGTCGAACACTGAAATGCTTCGGCTGGAGTCTGCTATAGAAAAAGCAGAACTCAAAGATGCCAAAGAATCTCTTGTTTTGATGGACGAAAAAGCATTTATTGTGAATATTACGAATCGAACTGTTGTAACATTACTTAATAAGAATCAGATGGAAGATAATGTTGTAACAAAAATTGATTCTGCAGTATTCGCATAAAAATTAGGGTTGGACCTTGCCCAATAGGCAGGAGACCCTTCGGAAATTCGGAGCGACTGAAGAATTTCCCAAAAAATTTAGGATAAACATAATTACTAAGGAGGGTATATAATGGGTCTTACACGCTCACTATCAACCGGTGCCAGCTCATTAAGGGCTAATCAGCAAAGATTTGATGTGATTTCAAATAATCTTGCTAACACCAACACCATTGGATATAAATCCAATCGTGCAAATTTTGAAGAACAATTCAATCAAATATCAAAATACGGTAAAGCTCCGGATTCTGTTGGTGGCAACGGAATTGGAGGTATTAATCCGATTCAGTTTGGGCTTGGAGTAAAACTTGGCTCCATCACTCAAGATATGTCTCAAGGTACAATCGAAACCACTAACCGTCCGCTGGATATGGCTATGCAGGGAGATGGCTTTTTTGTTTATAATATGAATGGAAAGGAAATGTATTCAAGAGCAGGTAATGTATCAAGAGATTCGGATGGCTTTTTGATTGATACAGGAACAGGTGCTTATCTTCAAGGTTATAATACCGAAGTTGATAACTCAGGTGCCGCAGTAAAAGATGCCACAGGTTTGAATAATCTAACAGGGCAAGTACGCAATTTGCAAATTCCGGATAGCGTTACTTCTTCTCCAAAACAAACCGAAACAGCCGCATTGAAGGGAAATCTTAATTCAGGAAATCCAGAAAATACCACTAAGAAAACAAGTATAAAAATATTTGATGGAATTGGCGGAAGCCATGATTTGCGTATTACTTTTACAAAAACTGCAAATCCAAACGAATATAATATTGCAGGAGATATTAATGGTAGTGCAGTTGCGCTCAGCAGTTCTACATTATTATTTAATAATGACGGTACATTAAACACGCCATTAACTTTGTCTGCAACAGCAGCAGATTTGAATACTGCCGTTGGTACCCCTGTTTTTGATGCAACTACTCCAAAAAATATCACAATCACTCTTGCTCAAGCAAATAAATTAACTGCAGGTCTCACTTCATATTCAGCTGCAAATACAGCAACATTCATCGAGCAAGATGGATATCAACCTGGCTCTTTGCTCGATATGAGTGTGGATGATAAAGGCGTTGTTTGGGGAGCATTCACCAATGGTGTAACCGAGAGATTGGGACAAGTTGTTGTTGCTAAATTTACGAATCAGGAAGGACTTACCCGTAATGGCGGTAATTTCTTTTCACAAACACCAAATAGTGGAGTTGCCGTTATTGGAACAGCCGGCGATATGTTTCCGGCAACAAAAGTAACAGGCAATTCATTGGAAATGTCTAACGTTGATATCACTTTGCAATTCACAGAAATGATTTCAACACAAAGAGCATTCGAAGCCGCATCAAGAACCATCACAGTAAGTGATACTTTGCTTGGCGAAGTAACAATGCTGAAGAGATAATAGCATAAAATAATGAAACATAAAGTATCCCTTTGACCTAATAAGCCAAAGGGATTTTTTATAATTAAGAAGAATGGTTATAAAGTTTAATATATTGTGTTTGAAATCATGCGGGAATATCTAATCTACTTGAAATATATTTATTTAGTAGAACAAGAATTTTTTTCTGTTGAGCAAATAATTAATTTATCTAATGACTTTTAGGAAATGCATTGTAAACAATCATCATTTTTAGTAAACGCATCGAATAAATTAGGAGCTTATTTTTCAAATTGAAAATGAATTAGCAATAAAAAACTCAATTGGTATAATTTTTGCAATACTTAACTGTTTATAATAATTAAATGTTATGCAGGAAAAGCAGTTATGGCATTTTTCCCGATTACTGAAGAAGTGTATTACATTTTTAAATATATAAAAAAAGCTAAAACCAGCCATTTTGCAGTTAATTATTGTAAACTTTTCAATAGAATATTGGGATAACTTGTTATGAAAATAAGCTTTAAGAAAATTATATCGAATACAATTTTTTGTATAATATTTATTTTCACCCTAAATTCATGTTATTTTACAACTAATTGGTATGATAATTCTTTCTATTATCAAAATCCTGATTTTAAACTCAATTTATCTGATACATTAATAATTACAAGTTTAATTCATCCTGATTCTAATCTTAGAGAATATGCAAACTTGCAAATTTTTAATGCAATTAATAAATTTGGCAAATTCAAGGCAATAGATGTTTCTACAACAACCCAAAAACTTAAAAATGAAAAAGTATATTCGCTACCCTTTGATTTGAAT
Organism: bacterium; assembly: GCA_024710535.1. Taxonomy (GTDB): domain Bacteria; phylum Bacteroidota; class Ignavibacteria; order Kapaibacteriales; family UBA2268; genus JANJUO01. The sequence continues at coordinate 10,960 of JANJUO010000364.1, read as the reverse complement.
GATGAATTAATGACGCAACTCTTTGATATTTTCAAATCTAAATATATATTAATTTGGTATTTTTCAAAATTAGAAGAAACAAATATCGGTAAAGATGGCAACATTGAATTGGTTCTTAATATCTATGATTTATCATTACAAAATAAAGTTTGGAGTTGCAAAAGTAATTTATCTATGATTTCACCTGCTCCACCTGAAGGAAGTACTTATTTTTATTCTTTAGGAACAAATGAAACCGGAATTACAAAATTAATTGATAAAATTATAAATAAGGAATTTCCCAAAATAGTTTCTGATTGATTTAAATAATTTTATAAAAATACAACAACCAGATTTTTTATAAAAACCTAATACAGAACAAATAAAGATAGAATCATCAATAAAAACATAGAAATTGTTCATACAAGTACTTTGCATCAATAAATCATTTTTCATTTCCTGATGTTTGGTATAATTTTTGCAATACTTAACTTTTTATGATAATTAAATGTTATGCAGGAAAAGCAGTTATGGCATTTTACCGCATTTTGAGTAAGTATATTGCAAATAAATATATAGATAAATTGGCTAATATTAGCATATTTCCGATATTGCTTTTGATTATAATCATAATATTATCCGAAATTGGTTATTCTCAGGATTATTCTTTTTCGTTGAATCAGCGTAGAAGATACGATAGGATTCATGTGGAAATTTGGGCAAAATCACTATCTCCTACTGCTGAAAAACTTGGATTTGCATATTTGAAAATCAAATATGATTCACTTTTTCTTAAACCAATTCAAACTCTAAAACTTAATGCCGATTCTATCTTGCCTGATTTGGATCAATCGAAAGTGGTTGTTGACATCAATTCTTCATTTAATAATATCAATGGTTACAATGTAATTGCATCAAGTATTGATTATCAAAATTCGATTTTTAATGTAATAGTAAAACTAAAAAAAAGAAATGACCAAGGAATTAAGCCGGCTCTTGTTGGACGAGGTTCTCTTGTTGGAGTGATTGAATTTGGCATTTATAATAAGCCAAGCGATAATTCAAAAACTGGGATTGATTGGTCGGCTATTAAAGATAATACTTCACTGATTTTTGATTCTGATTCAACTGATGCAACAGAATTTACTGAATTTTCAAAAACTCCGGCATTTAATGTAATTGGTCTTACAATGCTTACGCCAAAAAGTGAAAATAATCTGATTGATCGTGATAAATCATATAAATCATTAACTCTCGGTTATGCAAATCTTGGCTATCCGATTTATTATGAGCGTAGTGTTGATACAAGTATTTACAAAATTCCAACCAAAATGCCACCTGCTTTGGCAAAAAATGTTGCTTTTTCTCTTGAATATACAACCGATTCCGGTGCAGAATGGTATGAAGCAGGCAGATTTGCCGAACTTGATATAAATATAGGAATTACTAAAAGCCCAATTTATATTTCAGGATCAATTGGATTGCCAACTTCAACTGGAACGTACATAACAACCACGCAACGTGGCGAGCAAATTACGATGAATAATTTTCGAGAGCCGATTCGATTTGTCTGGGAGGCAGACTCGAAAACGAACGATAGAGCCGAAGAAATAAAATTGCGACTTACTCAAATCAAAGGGAATTTTGGTACAAATTTAATAAATTGGACAAAATCAGTAATCCAAGACACAAGTATGTTTCGCTCTAAATACAGCAGATTATTTTTCGCTCAACTTAATGGAACTGATGAATATTTCAAAACGCAAGGAAATTTCAGCAATGCCACTCAATTAACTGTGGAAGCATGGATAAATTTAAGTGCTGTAAAGGCTGTCGGTTCCGAAACAGGTATCATTGTTTCGAGTGCCGGACCTGATGCAACTCCGGTTTATGGTTCGCTTGAAGGCAGTTGGATGCTATATTTGAAAGATGGCAAATATCCTGCTTTTCGTGTGAGAGAAATTCAAGCAAGAGGTAATAATGGATTTCTTGCTGAACTTGTTGATCATTATCCATTAAGAGCGGTTACCTCAGATGATATTTTTGCGAAAGATTTCGAAAGAAATTGGGTTTATTTAAGTGCCACAGTGAACAATAATGTTGTAAAATTGTATGTTAATGGTGAGTTGGTAGATTGGTATGAAAATAAAGAATCTATGGATGCAAGAATGCTCGTTACCAATCATCCAATTTGGCTCGGAATTAATCCCAATGATGAAATTGAAGCAAATGATTATTTTTCAGGCGGAATTAAAAGTGTTAGAATTTATAGAACAGCGCTTACTCAAGCAGAAATTCGTGAACGCGCATCAAGTGTTGTTGATCCAACGAATGTTACCGGTTTTGAAGATTTGAGACGTGCTTTGCAAATGTATTATAAATTCCAAGGTGATTTGAAAGACGAGGCAACCAATGCTCAATATCAAAATGGAGCAGAAAATCTTGATTTTTATAAAGTTGATTCAATTAGAAATGAAATTGTTAATTTCCGTCCAGATTTGCCACATATAAAATTAACCTCACCAATTGGAAAAGAAGGCATTTTGAATAATTTAAAAGATAGACACCAAGTTCGTTGGCTAACTTATGAAATTGGCGATTACACGCGTTTAAATTCAAGAGATGTTGAAATTGAATATTCAATTGACTCCGCAAGAACATGGTACCCGGTGAAAGATACTGCGGCAAGGGATTTTGCAGGAACAAATGCTCCGGATGCAGAAAAAAATATCGTTGTTTGGGAGCCATATCAAAATAATGTTTCACTTGCAAATTTAAGAAGTATTTCGCCTTATTCAAAAAATACACTTTTGAGAGTTAGAGGAACTGTGGCGAATAATCAAAATTTGCTTATGGATACTTCGCAATATTTTCAAGTTGCACCAAATTTTGTAATTCAAAAAGAGCAGTATTCTGATATAATTATTCCGCCAAGCATCGGCTTGAATTTGATTCAAAATGAATATGTTTTCGAAATGTGGATACGTCCATTCAGATTTCCAACTTTGAAAGAAGGATTTTTTCCTTTGATTGCAAAGGTATCGCCCGATAGTATCAAAGAACATTATTCAATAAAATTACTCCCAAGCGGACAAATTCAATTTAATTTAACAATGACCGATGGAACAGTAAAAACTGCTTTGAGTGATATGAAGTATCCGATAATCGCACCAAATTCGATAGCAGTTGATTCTGCTTGGACTCATATTGCTGTTTATCTTAAGAAAGCAGATGCATCAAACAAATCTGAAATCAGATTTTATATTGATGGAACTGCACAGAGAGCACAAGAAATTACTCAACAATTGGGTGATAATCTAAAGCCGAATTTTGCAAATGGTTATCCAACTTATATCGGATCATATCCTAAAAAAGATGGGAAAGGAGTTGCAAATGGATTTGTTGGAGAAATTCGTGAAGTTCGTTTTTGGGAAGGTGTGCCTAATAATTTAGATTTGAATTCTCCAGAGCCAAACGCATACACACGATTTATTCAAGGTAGCCAAAGTATAAAAGCAAATGATTTAACTACTGAAAATCGCAAAAATCTTTATGCTGTTTTTACTTTCGATGGTGGAACATTTAATAATATTGGCGTAAATCGAATGTTTCGATCTTCAAATGATACAAACATTTACGCAAGATTCTACAATGATGGAATTAGATTTAGGGCACTTCGACCTTATTTGAAATTAGTTGAGCCAGTATTTCGCCAAAAAGTATCAAATAAGAAAACAGATTTATATGTTCGTTGGGTTGGATTTAATTATAACGGCACAGATTTTGGCGTTGGTGAGGCGGGCAAACCTCCATATTTGGAATTTTCCTTGCTTGGTGGCGGTGGAACTGAAACTCAACCTTATCAATATATGGCAGGACGATATTTCCCTTTACTTTCAACCAATTCTTTAGCACTTCCCGACAGTATAATTTATCGATTTAACGGTACAGGAAAAAGTGTTTTTTATGCAGGAAAGTTAGATGTTTCGATGGCTGATCCTGATATGAATAATGATGGAATACAATCAGATCAAGGAGCAATTTCGGCTACACTTACAAATGCAAGATTTAGAATTACAGGAAAATATTCTTATTTGAATGAAATAATTAGTTTCCAAAACGAAGGACCATTATTCACAATCACACCGGCTTCAAATTTCACAATCAGAATTCTACCAGAGGGCTATCATAAAGGATTGCTGACTGATTCAATTAGAAATTTGGGTTATAGTTATGCTGATGGCGGCTTGAAAATTAAATTGTTCAAAGATTTGGGCGGTGCTCCGGGTGCATTGGTTGATTCCTCTGAATCTTTCGAAGGTTATACCGAACTTAGCCCAACTAATTTAAATAAAGGCAATAACCGATTTGCAAATGTGAATTTTGTATTTACAAATATTGTTGATGATAATTATTGGGTTTTGGTGGAGCATAAGAATCATTTGCCGGTTTTATCGCGATTTCCGGTTACATATAAATTCACTGGCGATGACGAAAATACTTTTAGAATTGAATCGGGCTGGGATTTCTTGAGTTGGAATGGAGTTAGCGAGAATGTTTTGGTAAATCGCACAATCGATCCATGGTCGGGTGGATATTATTCGGCATTTGGGAATGCAGAAATCGATAAATCAAAGGAAAAATATGCAGAAACTGCATTGATTTTCAGTTCAGGAATTGCTGGTGATACAGCAAATGCGTTTGCCTCGATGGTTGGTGGAGATGTTGTTCATGATGGTATAATTGATGATAAAGATGTAAATTTAATCATAACTGCTGAAATGAGCAAACGCTTAAATTCTGATATTACCGGCGATGGAATAATCAATGCTGATGATAGAGATATTGTAAGGAGAAATTTCGGAAAGAAATCATCTGTAGCTGGTTTGGGATTGCCATTATCTAAGATTGAATTTTCTAATAATTCAGAATTAAATTTTGAAATAGAAAGTGAAAATTCTTCGAAATTTGATGAAAAATTGCAAGCAAATTTAAGTTATACTTTGACAGGTGAAATCCGCAAAACATCAACTGTTATCGACCTTGATATTTTTATTCAAAGCAATGGAGATGATTTTGCACTTGGAAATAGTTCGATTGTTGTAAAATTCAATCCTCAAATCTTGTCATTCAGAAATTATACTACAAAATCGGATATGCTTTTTGGCTTGAATGCAGAAAAGGGATATTTTGCAATGCGAACAATGCCAAATAGAAATGATACAAATGCTGTAAAAGGTGTGCAAAGTTTTGAAATTGACTATGATAATTTCAAAAATCTTGGCGGAAATCTTGTTCCCAAAACTAAATATTTGATTGGTACATTGCGATTTGATTTATTGACAAACTCTGTTGTAACTTTTGAATGGGATAAAAGCACTTCAGTTCATACCACAAAAAACCAAATAGTTACTGAATATGGCAATTTTCAATCGATAAAGCCATATTTCCCTTATTCAGCGACCATTACAAATCCAGTTGGTGGCGAAGAATATCGTCCAGATATGCCTGTTACTATTACATGGACATCAACCGGCTCCGCTTTTGTTGATTTACAATTTAGTTCAAATGCTGGAAGTACCTGGTCAAAAATAAATACTGATAAAATTGCACTAAGTTCAAATTCATACAAATGGACAACTCCAAATAGAATTTCAGATGATTGCTTAATTAAAATTGTAGATTTTGAATCTCAATTGGACCTTGCAGTTATCAAAAATACATTCAAAATAATTGACGGATTTGCAATTTTAATCCGACCTTCATCATCAGATGCAGTTTATATGGGCGGAGAAAATATTGATATAATTTGGAATTCTCAAGGTTATAATTATCTCAAACTTGAATATAGTACTGATGGCGGTAAAACTTGGAAAAATATTAATGCAAAAGTTGCCGCAAAGAATAAATCATTTTCCTTCAAAGCTCCTTTTGTTACAACAAAGCAGGCAATTGTCAGAATGCTTGATCCGGAAACATCAAAAGAATTGGCTCGTTCGGGTGATTTCAGAATTATGTCCGGCTCAGTAAAGTTTTCTGCTCCAAATAGTTCAACATTGATCCTTTGGGTTAATGGCGGTGCTTCGCCAAAATATACTGTTCGATGGACTGCAACCGGTGTGGACACATTTGATTTGCAATTTAGCTCAAATGGTGGCTCATCTTGGAATACAATTTCGCAAAATACTATAGCCGCAAAAGCATTGTATAGTTGGACAGTGCCACAAATCAAAACAAGCAATGCAATTTTCCGAGCAATTTGGAAAGGAGATGCCACATTTATTTATGGTGAAACAAGTCAATTCAGCATAGATGAAAAGCCAAGCGGAGTAGTTGAAGAATTACCAACAGGATATTTTCTAAGTGAAATTTATCCAAATCCGGCAAGAGATGAAATTGCATTTACAATATACTCTCCAATAAATCAAAAATGCAGAATCAGTATTTCAGATTTGAATGGAAGAACATTAGAACTCTACGAAACTGAAATCTCAAGCAGTCAGAAATTAATTAACTTGAATATATCAAATTTTCCAAGCGGTAAGTATATTATTAAATATGATTTTGAAGAATTTGTTTATTTGAGAAATTTGGTAAAAATTGAGTGAAATAATTTTAAATTACTGAATATGAATCTCAATACTTGCAAAATAGAAGTATTTTAGTGATTAAATCAAATTAGAATAAAGAAAAAACGTCATTATTTTTTTGATGATTAATTTGAATTTCTAAAATGAAAAATCAATTTTTGAATATAGTATTTTTATTTCTGCTGGTTACATTAGTTTCATGTATAAAAGAAAGCGACAATTTAGTAAATCCACCATCAAAAAGTGGATCAGTTTATATTCGTGTTATCAATCTATCTGCCGATTTACAACAACGTACTTTGGTATTGGATAAAACTTTGAATATTGAGCAGTTACAATATGGAACTACAACAAACGCATTTCATCCACAGGCAGATTCTTCAATGCTGAAAATCAAAAAAGGCACAATTGATGAATTTTCTCAATCAAATCCGATTAAATATTTTCGAAATACAAATTATACTTTTTATTTGATGAGCAACAAAGCCTGTTCGGACTGCCCAACTGATACAATTATTACTCTAAGAACAACTACTTCCGTACCCGAAGATTCCAAAGATGCATTTCTGAAAGTGATAAATGCCGTTCCGGATTCAAATATCAGTTATGCTGTTAGAATGGGCTGTCCAAGCGGTTTACCAATTTTTGCAAATGTACCATACAAAGCAACAGTTCCATCGGCAGTTCAATTATTATCAGGAAAAATTCCTGTTTCTGTGGTTCGATTGAAGAAAAATGGCACTTCAGTTACTGAAGAATTTGTTAATTTATTTGAGTTGGATGTTCAGGCAAAAGGGCAATATACCTTAATTTTCAAAAAAGGTGATTTCAATTTTGAAGACTTGATGATTTTGGATGAATTGGATACAACAACAAATGCTTTGCGGCCTGTTAGAATTGTTAATGAACGCACTTCGGAATTGCGTGTTGTTAATCTTTCAAGTGCTATTTGCGATGTTGAAAAAAAAGGGGCAGAATCTGTTGCTTCAGGATTAAATCCATTAAATATCAGCAATTATGCAGTATTAAGCGCTTGCCAATCCAAATCTCGCGATTCAATTGAAATTTATGTTAATAATGATTTGAAATCTACAGCAACCGGTTCTCTCGATGTATTGGCTCAATATTCAGTGATAATTACAGATTCTGCAAATTCGATTGCTAAGAAAAGTTATATCATACCTCCGCATAAATTCAGGGAATCATATTCAGATAAAGCACTTGTGAGGGTTTTGCATACTCATTCGGTAACAAAATCTGTAAACGTTTCTTTAGGTGCAAGAAAATCCTTAACAAGCGCAAATTCATCACGAAAATTTAGTTCGGGAACTATTTTGAGTGAAAAATTAAATTATGATGAACTTTCCGAAGTGGTTGCAGTTGAGCCCGGAGAGGCACCAATTGCAATATTTACCGCGGCAGATCCTGCTCAATTAATCTATGCCGCAAATGGTTTTCTTGAAGCAGGCAAATCTTATGTTTTGGTAATTAATGCCGATGAAAAAAATGGAATTCAATTGTATTTGATTGAAGATGGCGAAACAAATAAAAAATTATCCACTCTGAATCGTGGTGTGTTTATCCAATATGTGAATGCAGTTTCGGATGTGAGCAAAGTTGAAGTTAGCATAAATGGCTTGTATCCAAATTTGCTTGAAAAAGCAATGATTGAATACACTGGCTCAACAGCTACAGTTGTTCCGCCCGGTCAGCATATTATTAATGTTAATGGATTTGAAACTCAATTCGAAATTGATACAACTCAAAGATTGCTTTTGATTTCGAATGGAAAATCTACCGCTATCGAAACATTCGAGAATAAATTTACACCGCTTGATTTAAGTTTTCATAAATCACTTTTGCGTTATAGATTTATTAATGCTTCAAGTGATGCTCAATTGATTAATATGCGTGAATTTGCTGCAGACAGTATGCCAATTGTCGAATCAGCATATTTCAAAAATGCTTCAAATTATATTCATGATACAAAATTGAAAGTGATTTCTTATTTCGTTTTCAATGGCGATGATACTGCTTATATTCATAGATTGAGCGACCTCACAGTTACTCCCGGGAAAAGTTATGCAATTATTTTTGCCGGATTGAAAACCGCAAATTGTCAAGAAAAGAAAGATCCAAGGAAAAAAACAGAGCCAAATTGCTACTCAATTATAATACAGCAAGAATTTTAAAATAAGATATTTTTATCTTGTTTATTGTTTTAATAAATTTTATTTTTGTAAAATGTAGAATTTATTAAAGGCAAAAGAATGAAAAGGTTTTTTGACAGTTTACCAATCAGATGGAAAATAATACTAACAGTAATAATTCCTTTGATTTTATCATTGTATTTCTCAATTGATAATATTTTGGATAGCAATCAAGTTGCTAATAAATTGAATAAAATAGCAACAATGTCCGAAATAGCTGTAAAATCAAGCGAATTGGTGCATGAATTACAAAAAGAGCGAGGAAGAACCGCTGGATTTCTCAATTCAAAAGGAGTCAAATTCTCTCTTGAAATAAAAAATCAAAGGGAAGAAACTAATATTTTTCTTAATAAGTACAAGACTGGAATCGAAAATAAAGAGATTGATGATGTCACCAAAAGTTTGTCTGCAGAAATGAGCAAAGTGAATCAATTTCTTTCTCAACTTAATTCAAATAGGGAAAGCATAGACAAATTTGAAATTAACACAGAAACTGCTTTGAAATATTATACTCAGACAATTAACTCTTTAATTGCAATAGTTGATAAAATTGCAAACGAAGCAGGTGAAAATGCAGAAATTTCAAGAATGATTTATTCTTATAAATCTTATCTTGAATTGAAAGAGCGAAATGGCATTCTTAGAGCAACAATGACTGCTGTATTTGCTAAGAATATGTTTACAGATTTTTTGTATAAAAGAGCCGTTGAAATAACTTCAGAAATGAATGTGTATAATTCAGAGTTCAGAATCAAAGCAAGTCAGGAAATTTTGAATTACGAAAAGTCCAAACTTCAAGGCGAAGAAGTGGAGCAATCGGCAAAGTTTTATGAATTTGCAATACAAAATCACGATAGTACCAATTTTGGTATTAGTGCTGACAAATGGTTTGCTGTAATCACCAAAAAAATCGATCTGATGAAAGAAGTTGAAGATAAAATTTCACAATCAATATTATCAAAAGCTACAGATTATAGTGGCAAAGCAAAATGGAACCGTAATTTTCTAATAATACTATTGTTTGTGATTTTGTCTATTTCATTTCTATTAGTATTTATTATTACAAAACGTATTTCAAGCAGACTTGCATTGGCTACTGATATAGCTCGTAGAATTTCAAAAGGCGATTTGGATTCATTGAGCAAATTAAATATAACCTAATTCTAAAAAACACAATACGATTATGAAAAATTATAGATGAACTTTTTGCCTTGCTGCTGAAAGTTCATTTTTTTATGATTTCAAGTATAGAATCCATTTATCTATGGTGTATTTATTTGTGAAAAATATCAATAAATGAATTTTTATCAAATAAAATTTTCTAAAATCTTCAATATATTGCAAATTATGAAAGAAAATTTTATATTTTTGTAATCATAGATTGGTCTGAATTATGAATGGTTATCGTATGAATTTAGATAATGTAGAAAGTTTAAAAAGAAGAATCAGTGAGTTGGAAATTGAAAATCAATTACTGAAATCTGCATTGGATAATAATAGTCCTGATTTATCCAATCGTTTATTAGAATTTCAAACAGTTCTCGAAACCACCCAAGATGGTTATTTTGTAGTTGACATAACCGGTGTATTTCAAAGTTGCAATGATGCGTACCTCAAAATGCTCGGCTATTCTTTTGAAGAATTGAAATGCCTGCATATAAACGACATTGACGCTACTGAAAATCCTGAAGATACCCAAAAACATATAAAAAAAATTCTAAAAAATGGTTATGATTTATTTGAAACTAAGCATCGTAAGAAAAATGGCGAGTTGATTGATATTGAAATAAGTACTTCTTTTTTGAATGTTGATGGCGGCAAACTAATTGTATTTGCAAGAGATATAAGCGATAGAAAAATTGCTGAAGAACAGCTGAAAAAAAGCGAACAGAAATATAAATTTCTTTTTGATAATATGGTTCAGGGCGTTGTTTATCATAATGAGAATGGTGTTATTTTGGAAGTCAATAATGCCGCATCAAAAATTCTTGGTTTAAGTATGGATCAATTATTTGGTAAAACTTCGTTCGATCCAAGATGGAAAGCAATTCATGAAGATGGCTCGAATTATGAAGGAAGCACGCATCCTGTTGCTATTACTTTGCAGACCGGAAATCCCGTTAAGAATTCTGTAATGGGAGTATTTGTGCCGGAATTAGAAACTTATAATTGGATAAATAT
>JANJUO010000295.1 GCA_024710535.1 bacterium | reverse complement strand
GCACATTTTCGGGTTGTAGCAGTGCCTTCTCCAATGAATAGTATGTTATTGTTTCAGTTGACATTAAGTCCTCCAAGTATAAATATTTAAAAAAATCAATTTTATATCATAATATTTATATTTATATTTATATTTTGAAATTGTTCCAAAAAACAAATTCAAAATAATTTTTTTTTCACAATAATAAAAGCAAAATTATCAAAAAAAAGTCAATAAACAGAATTATATTTAAGAAAAAAGGATATTATTTTATGAAATTTAAATTTACAACAGTATTGATAGTGATTTTAATAATTTCATCATACATTTTGAATGCAAATGAACCATCGACAGCCGACAGTTTGATTAGCCAAAAATTTGATGTGCAGAAATATTATGCTGAAATTAATCTAACCAAAGCTCTAAACAAAGAAATTTCTGGTTTTTGCTCGGCAAATGTAATTTGGAAGGAAAAAACCGATGAATATTTTTTTCATTTGATGGATTTGAGTGTGGATTCTATTTTTGTAGATGGAATTAAATCTGATTTTGAGAAAAAGAATGAGAATGATCTGGCACTTTTTCATTATCGTGTGGATTTGCCTGATGGAAAAAATACTGATGAATCTGAAGTGAAAATCTATTATCACGGAAGTATGACTGCCGAAAAAACTCAGATGGTTTGGGGCGGAGTTCATACTGATAAGGATATTTGCTTTGCAATGGGCGTTGGATTTTATAATAATTATGTTTCAACAACTCGACATTGGCTACCTTGCTACGACCATCCATCTGATAAAGCAGAATGTGAATTCAAATTTCGTGTGAATTCCGAGCAAGTTGTTGCTTCAAATGGGATTCTGGAAGTAAAGGAAATTTCGCCCTTAATCAAGGAATATCATTGGACGCATAAACATCAAATTGCAACTTATTTGATGACTTTTGCTGTTGGAAAATTTGATGTAATTGAATGGAAATATAACGAAACTCCAATTATGATTTTCACGCGACCTCAATATAAAACCGCTTCGGAGTTTGCCTATTCTAAAGTGCCTGATATGATTAAAGCATTCGAAGCAGTTTATGGCAAATATCCTTTTGATAAGGTTGGCTATGTGAATGCCAAACTTGGTGCAATGGAGCATCAGACAATGGTTACTATGGATGAAAAATATATTCAAAATTTATACTCAGGTAAAGTTGATGCTAATTTAGTTGCCGCACACGAACTTGCTCATCAATGGTTTGGTAATTTGGTTAGTCCTCTCACATTCCGTGATGCTTGGCTGAATGAAGGATTTGCTACATATAGCGAGGCAGTTTGGGCAAAAGCATACACTGGCGATTATGCATATTATCTTTCAACTTTGAAAGCAAAAAGAACTGAATATTTTGCTGACCCAAGTTTGCTTTATCCTCTTGTTGGATTTCCAAGAGAATCAATTTCAAATTATCCTGCATTGATTTATAATAAAGGTGCATTGGTAATTGGAATGTTGCGTGATTATATTGACGAAAGCGGAGCTTATGACTTTTATGATGTGATTCAACAATATCTTGATGATTATAAAAATCAAAGTATTACTTCTTATGATTTGCAAAAATCTTTGGAAAATCACACAGGACTTGATTTGAACTTTTTCTTTAATCAATGGGTTTATGGAATTGGCTATCCAAAATTAGATATTGAATTAATTGGAGTTCCGGAAGAAAAATTTGTAAAGAACATCCGTATAAAACAAGTTCAACCGAAGGAATGGGGAATTTTTGAATATGTTCCAATTGAAATTGTATTCAATCAAGCAAATAATTCTCGATCGGTTCATACATTATATTTATATGATGAAGAGGAAGAATTTGATTTGGGTCAAGATGGGCTTTATTATACAAATTATTATGCTAATAATTGCGAATATTCCTGTCCAATTGTTCAAATCAATAGTATTAAAAGTGTGAGCAATATTCAAAACGAAAATTCAAATAATTTCAAAATGAATTATGATAATTTCAACAATGTTTTAAGCATTTCAAATGAAAATTATTATAACTTAGGAAGAGTTATAATTTCTGATGTTTATGGAAAAATTATTTATGATAATGCTATCTTGAATGATAACGAACTTAGTTTTGATATGAATAATTTTTCAAATGGAATGTATGCAGTAAAAATAATTAATGGTAATTCAATCAAAAATTCAAAATATATAAAAATAAATTAAAGGAATAAATATGAAAATATATACTAAAACCGGAGATGACGGAACAACCGGATTGTTTAATGGGCAACGCGTTTCAAAAAATGCTTTACGAGTAAATGTTTATGGCACTGTTGATGAGCTTAATAGCATAATTGGCATTATCACAACTTTGCCGGATTTGCCACCAAAGCTCAAAACGGCAATGAATACTATAAATAATTTGCTGTTTAATCTTGGCTCAGATCTTGCAACGCCACTAAATCCAACTCCAAAATTTGAAGTGCCACGCATAAAAAATGAGAATATTATTTGGCTTGAATCTTTGATTGATAAATATGATGCAGAACTTCAGCCACTTAGAAATTTCATTTTGCCTGGCGGAACAATGAGTTCAGCATTTTTGCAAAATGCACGTACAGTTTGCAGACGTGCCGAGCGTATTGCAGTTGAACTTGCCAACGAAGAGTATTTAGGAGATTATGCAATCAAATTTTTGAATAGATTATCCGATTATTTATTCACAGCCGCAAGATATGCAAATCACCTCAATTCTGTAAATGATGTATTATGGGAAAGTAATGTTGATTTGAATTTGGAATTATATTAAATTTAGCTGATTTCAATAGAATTATTATTCAGATAAGGATATTTATTTTGCCTTTTAGAAATTAATTTGGCGAAATTGAAATTCTTATCTGATTTTAATATTTGGTAAATTGCAATATTTTTTTTTTTGATTTAAATTGTTAAATTCTGAAATGGGAATTTTGAAAAAATGAATATGGATCAAATTGATACTTTTTATCCAAGAAATAGAGAAGAATGGCGACAATGGCTTGAAATAAATCATCGTGAAGTTGATGCAATTTGGTTGATTTATTTCAAGAAAAATTCCGGAATTGATTCTGTTAGTTATAGCGATGCAGTTGAAGAAGCGCTATGTTTTGGATGGATAGATTCTAAAGTAAAAAGAATTGATAATTTATCACACAAACAATACTTTTGCAAAAGAAAAGCAAAAAGTGTTTGGTCGAAAATAAATAAAGAAAGAGTTGGAATGCTTATCGAAAAGGGATTGATGCGTGAGTCCGGATTTGAAATTATTGAAAAAGCAAAGATGAATGGCAATTGGAATATGCTTGATGCAGTAGATGATCTGATTCCTTCCGATGAGTTAACTTCAAATCTGAAAAACAATCCCGATGCTGAATTATTTTTCAATAATTTACCCAATTCAACAAAAAAAACTTTACTTCAGTGGCTCGCAATGGCAAAATTAGCTGAGACAAAAACCAAACGAATTAATGAAATTATCGAAAATTCCAAAAAATATCAGTTACCAAAACAATTCAATTGGCTAAAAATTTATAAAGAAAGCGATTTTGAATTATGACATTATTTAAATATTTATTACTAACAAAATGATGAAAATGCTGAGTTTATTTTATATACAATCAGACAACAATGTCTAATACCAAGTTGCTTTCATACAAGCAATATTCTATTTTGGATTAGCACATTTTCTTAACTGAAAATTTGTCATTCCGAGGCGACACTGAAAACTTCGTTTTCACTAAAAAGAAAATGAACAAATTATCGTTATAAAGTTGCGTAAGAAAGTTATCGTACTTCGATTGGTGTTTAATACCCGTTTCCGAGGCTGATACCGAAAGTGGTT
>JANJUO010000250.1 GCA_024710535.1 bacterium | reverse complement strand
CAAACATATTGGATTTATTGGCACTAATGAATTAAAAAGACCTTATGGACTTACTGTATTCAAAACAAACGACACATATCAATTATATGTAACAGACCAATATGAATCTGAAGACGAAAGTTATATGCCACTTGATAAACTTAATCAAAGAGTAAAACACTTCACCTTCAATACCAAAAATAATTCTATAGAAAGTAAATTTGTGAAATCTTTTGGTGATATTTCTGGCAATGGTATTCTATTTATTGTGGAATCAATCTATGCCGACCATATAAATAATAATATTATGATTGCTGAAGAAGATAAAAACCAAAATGTTCATAAAATATATGACTTAAATGGTAATTTCAAAAATATTATTGTTGGTGAAAAGCAGTTTGAATATCAAGCAGAAGGAATTGCACTTTACGATTGTGGAAATGGTGAGGGATTTTGGTTTTGTATGGATCAAGATTTTTACTTAACTAAACACAACACTATCCATATTTATGACAGAAAAACTTTTAACTACATTACTTCTTTTTATACTGGGAAAACAGATAATACTGATGGTATTTGGCTCACACAAAAACCTTTTGGAAATTTCCCAAAAGGTGCTTTATTTGCTGTTGACGATGACGGCGGAGTTGGTACATTTGATTTGGAAAAAATTATGACTTTATTGAAATTGAATTGTAAATAATTATTAAAAAGTGATTGTTAGTCCGGGTATTTTTCAATAAATATCCGGATTTTGTTTATAAAAAATGAAAAGGAGATTTATGAAATTCTTGCTTATTTTCTTTCTAATATTTTTTCAATTTGTCTTAATTTCACAAGTTGAAATTCCTAAAACATTACATAATTTAGAAGTTAAAAATGCAAAAATTGTTTTTACAGACCCAAAAACAAAAATTGAATATATTCAAGCAGACAAAAAATCCAAATATACAATTGATAATTTTAGAAATTGTGTAGTTGGAACTGAAACTGGAATTAAATTCGACTTCAAAAACAAAGAATTAAATGGGAAATTATATTGGGGTTTCTATCCATTAAAAAATGCAAATGCTCAATACCCAATATTTTATAAAAAGCCGGCTACTATTTTGAATGGAATTGCCGAAATTGAGATTAAAGATGAAATTTCAATGAAACATGATATTGCAGATTTTATCAACAAAAAGAAATTCAAAATAGGATATAGAATTCAAGACGATCAAGGAGTAATTATATATGATGGAAAAGCAAACTTCAAAGGAACTGGTCCTTTTGAACTAAGTAATTCTATAATTTCAGGACCATTTATAAATATGCTTACTGATAGTTCTGCGGTCATTAGTTTTGAAACAAATTTTGCAAGCAAATGCTTTGTTTCAATTGGAAATACAATTTTTTCTGATTCGATTGATGTGATTAATCATGAAATTCAAATAACAAAACTAAAGCCAAATACAAAATATGAATATGCTGTGGTATTTGGAGATAATATTGAAAAATCCAATTTTACAACTGCACCTGTTAACGGAAGCAGAAAACCATTTAAATTTGCTTTTGCAAGCGATTGTCGTCAAGGGCAAGGTGGTGGAGAACGTGCAATTTGGGGAGTAAATAGTTACATCTTAAAAAAAATATCTGCATTGACAATCAACAAAAAATCTGCTTTTTGGCAATTTACTGGCGATGTTATTCAGGGATATTTAACAAATCCTGCAGAACTCAAATTACAGTATAGTAATTTCAAAAGAACTATTGAACCGTTTGCCCATAGTGTTCCTTTGTATGTTGGAATTGGAAATCACGAAGTTGTTACTAATCAATTTGATAGCGATAACAAATCAATACGAATAAATAAATTTCCATATAAAGAACAATCTATGGAAAAGTATTTTGCTGATGAGTTTGTGAATTTCTCAAATGGTCCGGATAGTGAAGATGGTAGCAATTGCGATCCCGATTTATCAAATATTGATTTCCCAAGCTATAAAGAAAATGCTTATTTTTATACTTATGACAATATGGCTATGATTGTTCTGAATTCTAATTATCTATATACTGCTGATAAAACCAAAACAGATGTTATTGGTGGCAATCTTCATGGTTATATTATGGATAATCAGTTAAAATGGCTTGAATCGGTTTTGAATAAATTTGAAAAAGATAAGAATATCGACCATATATTTGTAACAATTCATACTCCTGCTTTCCCTAATGGCGGGCATATTGATGATGATATGTGGTACGGAGGCAATAACTATTATCGTCCATATATCAATGGAAAACCGGCTGAAAAGGGCATAATCGAGAGGAGAGATGAGTTCTTGGATTTGATTATCAATAAATCAAAAAAAACTGTGGCTCTTCTTTGTGGAGATGAACATAATTATTCGAGATTATTGTTAAATAGTAATTCAAATATTTATCCAGAAAATTGGGATAAACCAAAACTGAAAATATCAAGGAATTTCTGGCAAATTACTAATGGTTCTGCTGGAGCTCCTTATTATTCGCAGGAAATTGTTCCTTGGACAAATGATGTGAAGTATTTCTCAAATCAATACGCATTATGTTTTTTTAATATTAATAATAAAAAAGTTACTCTTGAAGTCATAGACCCTGATACACTTGAAGAAATAGAAACAGTTAATTTGAAATAATGGC
>JANJUO010000219.1 GCA_024710535.1 bacterium | reverse complement strand
TTTTTTTTATAACTTCTCATTTTCTACAAACTGGTCGCAACTACGTTGCTTTTTTTTTATAACTTCTCATTTTCTACAAACTGGTCGCAACTACATTGCTGATGCAAATTTCGTCCCACGACCCTCGTCCCACGTCCCCAGAATCCTATTCCCCCTCCACAATTCGAATTTCTTCTTCTGTGAGTTCGTATAGTTCATAGACAAGTTTGTCAATTTGTTTATCTGTGTATTTTATGCGTTGCTGAATGTGTTCCTTCTGTTCTGGCAATTCGGTGGATTGCAAGTCTTTGTTGAGTTGGAGTATGGTGTCAACGTGTTTGATTATCAGGGTTTTGGTTTCATGAGCTTGGATTTGGGGAATGGGAAAATTTTCCACATATTGTTTATGGAATCTTGTATATCCGCCTCTTAATACCGTTCCGGTACTTGATACAAATAACCAATTCAATTTAGAATTCAATAAAGCTAAATATAAATATTCATGTTCTGTTGCTTTTTCATTGAAACTTAATCCATATACAGTTGTTGTAAAATATAAGTTGTTGTGGTCATAAGTAAATTCAGGTTTATTTGTAATATCGGGTAATATTATCTTTTTGCAATCAAATTCACTAAGATTATTGGTTCTACCGTATTGCCACCAAGTTTTTGCGAATTTTCCTTTTTCTCTTTCTTCTAATGCTTTTTTATTTTCTAAAATATATTGCCATCCTAATGGATAATTTGAATTTATAAACTCTTTATTCATTAAGACTGCTTTGTTTTCAATTATATGATATGGGAATATGACTACATTTTTTGGAAGCATGTTTCCATATCTTTTTACATCCTTACCCATAAGAAATGGTTTTACCAATCCTTTTTCAATATCAATCTCCTTGTTTAATGCAACCGAAAAACATCGGAATGAGTTTTTCTTTTCTTCAATAATTTTCAACACATATATTTTATCTGCACTTGTTTGTAGCCCTACGAAAATCTTTCTTGTAATATCTTTTAATTTAATATGCATGTCATTTAATTTGTCAAGCAATTCTTGTTTGTTTTTATCTGTAAAATTCCATTTATTGCCCATATTGGGCTGTTTCACTTTGAAAGTGGGGAAATTCTTTGGGTTTAAGTTCCATTCAACTGGGTCATTCACATGCAAGAAATCGAATTGGTTATATTTCATTTTATTTAAGAATAACAAACAAGTATAAGTAGTTGCATTATCAAATATTTGATTGGCACCAAAATGGATTATTTTATCAATTGCTTTTCTTTCAGCCAAATAATCTCTTAAGTTCGATCCAAAATCACTTTGAAAAAATTTGTGTGGTTGAATAAATCCTAAAAGACCATTTCGGTTAAGTAAACCATATGCTTTTTCTATAAAAATCACATAGATATCAATATTCCCAACTTTACCAGCATGAAAATTCGATTTGTAATAATCAACCACAGATTTTGGTTGGTATTCAGTCATTGTTTGCAATTTTATATACGGTGGATTCCCAATTACTGCGTCAAAACCGCCTTGCTTGAATACTATTGGGAATGATGACTCCCAATTGAATGGTTTGATTTTCTTTTCCTGACCGGGCACAAAGTCTATTTGATTATCATAGAAATCTATGTCGATTAAGGAATTTCCGCTCTTAATATTGTCGTCCAGTGTTGGCAATATCCTATCATGAAATACTGATAATTGATTGTTTATGGATGCCTGAGTCTCTCCCTCCATCGCTTTCAGCATTAATGATAGTTTGGTTACCTCAACAGCATTTGTATCAATATCTACTCCATAGATATTATTCAACAAAATTTGCTTTTTAATTTGAGTAGTTAAATTGCCATCAGGTGTTATTGGATTATTTTTAGTTGGGTTCTTTGTATAGTAATCCAAATGCCAATTCAATAGAAATTGATATGCTCCAAGAAGAAATGATCCGCTACCACAAGCCGGATCGCAAATCTTCAACTTTGCAACATCTTCAGGAGTTTTATTCTCAACTAATTTGCCAACAGTATTCTTGACTATATAATCAACTATATACTGAGGTGTATAGTAAACTCCACCAGCTTTTCTTACTTCAGGTTTCTCTTCGATAGATATGTCGTGCTTGGAGTTGATCTTGATTACTTTTCCAAGATATTGCTCATAAGAGTGTCCAAGAATTTCAACCGGAATAACTGAAAATTCATAAGGACATATCGGATAATACATCTCATTTATGATATTATTCAGAGTTGAATCACTTACTTTTAAGTTATCTGTTATCCTGTCTTTAGTATAATCAAACAGCCCAGAATTATAC
This sequence comes from bacterium, assembly GCA_024710535.1. Taxonomy (GTDB): domain Bacteria; phylum Bacteroidota; class Ignavibacteria; order Kapaibacteriales; family UBA2268; genus JANJUO01. The sequence goes on along the minus strand of JANJUO010000219.1, from coordinate 3,287 downwards.
TTCTGATCGGCAGTATGGAATATATTTCTTAATCTATCGTAAATATTGCCAAAATTTGCCGCCTTTAATAATTGTTCTTCCTGCTCTACACCTCTATCTTCACAGATTCGTAAAAATACAATTCTATCAATAATCTTTTGGAGTGAATAATTCAGTTGATCTTCATCAATATTGGAATTCATCCTAACTAAATCATTTGCAAGTTGATCACGCCATTTGTCAAGTGAGCGCAGAAATTCGGTATCAACACTACTTCTATTTGCCTTTGATATTTTTGCATTTACAAATTGCTCAAGACTGCCTTTATCTATTTGTTCCTTAGAGAAAACATCCCAAATAAATTCAAATTCTTTAATATAATCATGAAAAGTGATATATTTAAGTCTTGATACAAAGGCTCCATCTGCAGGATTAGGTTTTAGAGTACAATCATATAGAGATAGTTCTTCAAAATCTGTTAGTATAGATATAGGCATTTTTGCACTCCATCCATATCTACGCAATTGATATGCCGGCTCAATCTTATCTTTGATTGATATTAATGGTTTTTTTGCTTCAACAAAGAATTTACGGTTCCCATTGATTGTAAAACAATAATCCGGTGCTTTTACAGTTCCACCAATGCGAAGTTTATCTTCATAGATCACGTCACGATAACTCTCTGGCAATCCTTTCTTATTGTTAATATCCCATCCAAGCAATTCAAAAAAAGGATTGATGAAGTCAACTCTTGCTTGGGATTCATTGTAATTTTTTACTTTATACTCAGCAATATTTTCTGCAAATTTCTCTACTAATCTTGCCAAATTATCATAGGATTGTTGTTTGGTCATAATTTTATATCTTTCTCAATTTTAATTTTTTCCTATTGCAAATATATTGAAAATGTTGGTAATGTTGAAAAGAAATATTTCAGATGGACTCCACCTTTTAAAAGAACAACTGTTAAAAAATATCAAATTTTAATTATAGGTGGAGTCCATCTTAAACAAGCACATTTTAGGTTTTATATCCGTACCAACGGAACTTAGAATAAACTGGAACATTTTTTTCTACAAACAGGTTATTCCTACGGAATTTCATTTTCTCTCAAACGAGAATGTTTGAGTTTTTGCAAAGGACTAAAACCCGTATCTACATAAAGGATTTTCAACTTGTGGCTTTAGCCACGTGCAAAATTACTACAAAAATTCATTTTCTCATTCTTCTAACAAGATTTCCTGTCTTGAAATAATTTGAATTATCGTTGATAATATCTTTCTAACCATTTGTTTTTATTATATTATAAACATTTTTGGCTTGATCGACTTGTTCAATAATTCAAATATATCATTTTATAATTTCAATAGATTCTCCAAGTTCTTTAACTTGTTTTCCTACATCTTTTGCGTTGTTTCCGAATTCTTAAACATTGTTTGCCATAACTTTAATATGGTTTCCGACAACTTAAACACGGTTTCCGAGAACTTTAACGTGGATTCCGAGTACTTAAATGCCGTTTCCGACATCTTAAAAACGATTTCCGAGAACTTGAACGTGGTTTCAGAGAACTTGAACGTGGTTTCCGAGTATTTGAATGCCGTTTCCGAGAACTTGAACACGGTTTCCGACAACTTGAATGCCTAAGTTTTTGTCTCAGAAAGTACATTTAAGTTATCAGAATGTTTATCAAAGTTATCAGAATATATGTTTAAATGCTCGGATTGGTCATCGAAGATCTCAGATTATATGTTTAAATGCTCGGATTGGTCAGCAAAGTGCTCGGATGATTTGTTTAAATGCTCGGATTGGTCAGCAAAGTGCTCGGATGATTTGCTAAATTGCTCGGAATGGTCAGCGAAGTGCTTGGATGATTTGCTAAATTGCTCGGATTGGTCAACGAAGTGCTTGGAGTGGTAATCCAAGTGCTCGGAGTGTATTTCAATATTCTTGGATTCTTTATCAAAGTAAAAGGAATATTTATCGAAGTAATTGTTCTGCTTGTTTGATTTCTTTTTAATAATTTGAAAGTGAATTAATAGGCAAATAGAAGAAAATTAATATTATTGCAATTCATACCAAAATTTAAAAAATTCCAATTTATGAAAATTAAAATTTAATTATAACTTTTTTTGAAATTTAATTAAGAAATAAAAAATAAATCACAATTTGTAAATACTCAGCAGGATTAAAAAAATTTTGCTTTCCGTAAATTTGTTTAATTCGGCTGAGTAGTTAAAAAATAATAATTAACATTTTTCAATATGAAATAAGCGATGGAACTCCCCCATTTTTAAGTGATTTATTTGCCGCTTCAAGTATTCTGACAACATAAAGTCCTGAAATGCCGGAAGTATCTGTATTTTTATTTAATTTTATACATTCATAAAAGTGTTTGCATTCCGATGCAAGTGCCTCGTAGTGCTGAATTGCAGGAGAATACATATCGCCGGTTCGGTATTGGATTAATGCATTGTAAATATCGTCACGAGTTTGGATACTAACACCAGAATCATAAATTTTGAGCTTTGCCATTGGCTCCATATCATCGAAAACAAGCATTTTTTTGCTTCCACCGATAATAATTTGTCGAATTTTGACCGGAGACATCCAATTTACATGAAAATGTGCGATTGAATTATCCTCAAGTTCAACGGTTAAATATGCAATACTTTCAATTTTTTTATCATTAAAATTATGAAAAGCCATACCATCTGCTCGAACAGAGAGAACTTTTTTTGGTGAAAGATAGTGAAGAATTGAAATGTCGTGAGGCGCCAAATCCCAAATCACATTCACATCATGCTGAAATAAACCAAGATTTACTCTTACGGAATCAAAATAATGAATATCACCCAACTCATCTTTTTCGAGCATCTCCTTGATTTTCCTAACAGCAGGCGTGTAGATAAAAGTATGATCCACGTGAAGAATCAATCCATTTCTTTCTGCAATTGCAATAAGTTCCTCGCTTTCTTCAACAGATGCTGTCATTGGTTTCTCAAGCCAAATATGTTTACCGGCAAGAAGTCCATTTTTTGCAAGTTCGAAATGAGTATGCACGGGCGTTGATATTACAATTGCAGAAATATTCGGATCAGAAAGTATTTCATTAAAGTCCGAAGTTGTTTTGATATTTGGATAAAGTTTGCTAACCTTTGCTAATTGATTAGTATCCAAATCGCAAACGTATTCAACGTTCCAATTCTCTGAATTATTAAAATTCCTAACAAGATGATTGCCCCAATAACCATAACCAACGATAGCCACATTCATATTTTAATTCCCAAAATCAAGATATTCTTTCC
>JANJUO010000016.1 GCA_024710535.1 bacterium | reverse complement strand
ATGTAACCAATTTATACTGCTCTTCGGCATCTTTTAGAGTTTTGAGCAAATTATTAACAGCAACTGGTTTTGTCAGAAATCTAAAAACAGAACCTTGATTTACGGCTTCGATAGCAGTTTGAAGTTCGGCATAACCTGTTATAAGCATTCTAACTGTATCCGGCAAATATAATTTTGATGCAGTCAGCAGTTCGATTCCATTCATACCGGGCATTTTGAAATCAGTAAGAATTATTGCAAATTGCTCACCGGATGCAATAATTTCAATAGCATCCTCACCACTTGAAGCAACAGTTAAATTAAAATACTTTCTTAAATTTCTCTGATAACCGGACAAAATGTCGTAATCATCATCAACCAACAAAATTTTACTTGCCATAATTAATACCTTTTAGCGTTTGTGCTTTTTTCCACCATAATTCAATTGAATCTGTTAATCCGTATTTTTGAATAACATCCCAATCGAGATTAAATTTATTTTTATCAAATGTATGAAAATCATATTTTACTATTTCATTTGCAATTTTCACAATAAAATGAGGAGTTATCACCCCTTTATTATAAACTAACTGATTATTGAGGTATGCTACTGTATTTATTATTTGCGAGGAAAAACCCCAAATTCCAAGCAAATAAGCACCAACAACATTATGTGTAGTTTTTGTAAGCATCATATCTGCTTCTGTATCGCTAATATTCAACTCGTCCATCATAAACTTCTTATTTTCCAAATAATCAGGCAATTTCAATAGTACAATTTTTCCAATATCATGCAATAGCGCCGAAATAAAAGACACTTCTGTATCTTCTTTGCTAATTTCTAATTCAATGCTAATATGCTTTGCGATATGGGAAACTGCCAAGCTATGAAAGGCAACTTTTTTGCAAAATGCTTTATATGCAAATTGATTCTCAAAATGCTTACTTGAATACAAAATCATCATAATTGATTTGATAGAATTAATTCCCAAGAAAGATAATGCTTCGGTTATATCATTGATTTGGCGTGCCAATCCGAAGAAACCGGAATTAATTGTATGCAATATTTCAGCAGTTAATGCTGGGTCTTTTTTTATAATTTCTGATAATTGAGCAAAAGAAACATTGTCATTTTTTAGTACATTTTCGATTTCCATCACTATATCAGGAATTATTGGTAACGAATCAATATCATTTATTACATTAATCAAATAATTATTTTCAATCAATTTTCGTAATTCATAAGAATTCTCAATTACCTCTTTAATATATCGAGTATCGCATGGTTTGTAGATAATTCTATGAATGAAAGGTAGCGAACTTATTAGCGTTACTTTGTCTGTTATTCCGGTAAGCATAACGCGAATTGTATTTGGATATTTATCTTTTATCGCATGAAGCAAGTCCATTCCGTTCATAAATGGCATTAGATAATCACAAAGAACAACATCTATTTTTCGAGAATCAAGCAAATGCAATGCCTCGTAAGCACTATTGGCATAGAAAATATTCCAAGTATTTTTCATCGAAAACAGCATTCTTCTATAACCATCAAGAATATCTTTTTCATCATCTACAAACAATACATTTATCATTATGTTTCCTTATGAATTTTTCTAATTTATTGGTAAAGTAATTGTAAATTTTGCCCCTATGCCTAATTCAGCCTCAACTTCTATACTACCATTATGCTTATTAACAATAATATCATGCGCAATAGCCAAACCTTGACCTGTTCCCTTTCCTACCGGTTTTGTTGTAAAAAATGGATCAAAAATTCTTGCCAAATTTTCCTTACTAATTCCTTTTCCTGAATCTTTTATTACAATTTGAATTTTATTATCAATCCTCATTGTACTAATATATATTTTGCCTTTTGAAGAAGGATTTTTTCCTAATTTATCTTCAATCGAATGTGCAGAATTTATTATCATATTAAGAATTACTTGATTGATTTCATCGATAATACACAGAACATTTGGAAGATTCTCATCAAAATCCGTTTCCAAATCTGCAACATATTTCCATTCATTTTTTGAAATTGTTATAGTTACATCAATTCCATGATTTATATTTGAAAACATTTTCTGCTTTCCGGACGGATGAGCAAAATTCTTCATAGCCAACACAATTTTGCTTACTCTTTCAATACCCGTTTGCGTTCTGTCAATTGAGATAGGTATTTCGCTCAAAAGATATTCAATATCTAATTCTTCTTTAATTTTGTCAATTTCCGAGTTCAATTCATTATCAACATTGATTCTATCATTAATTATTGAATTCAATGAACTTATATACTTCATTATATTTTCGAAAGCATCATTAAGAAAATAGGTATTATCCCCAACAAACTGCATTGGTGAATTAATTTCATGAGCAATACCGGCGGCAAGCTGACCAACAGATTCCATCTTTTGAGATAATGCAATTTGATTTTCAATCCGAATTTTCTCAGTTATATCATTAAAAACAACCACCAAATCATTCATACTTCTATTTTCGTTAGAAATCATTGATAAATTTAGCGAAATTATTTTCCTTTGATTATCTTTTGTTAAAATCGTTAATTGGTTAATTACATTTGTATTGCTTTCAGAATTCTGAATCAAATCGAAAGGATTAAACAAAGATTCGCTACCATCGGATTCGAGTACTTTTGTAATTTCAAAAACATTCTTCCCAAGAAGTTCATTAGAATTATAGCCCAAAATCTCTTCCGCTGCTAAGTTTGCAACAGTTATTTTGCCACCATTGCGAACTGTCATCAATCCTTCCCTAATATTTTTCACAGTGATAGAGAGTTCTTCTTTCTCAAAAGTAATTCTCTGAGCTGCTTTTATACTTTCTGACTTGTTCCAAAGAGCATTTAGCCCAAAAGACAATAATTTACCAACATCAACAAGCAAATCAATTTCATTAGAATGGAAGGATTTTAATTCAGTAAACAAAAGTAGTTTGAATAGTTCACCAAATTCTGTTTCAATTGGAATAACAATTACCGTGTTTATATTTTTTGCAATAAATAATTCAGCATCAATTTCACATTCGCTCAAATTTTCAATCAATTGCAAATGCTTTGTTTCTGCTAATTCATTCAAATGCTCAATAAATTCTCCCTGAAAATTACTATCGAGCAATCGTTCTACTTCAGTTTTTGAAATATCTCCGCTGATTGACAAAGTATTGATTTTGAAATCATTCTCTTCATTATAATGATCAAAATTACCAATCCAAATTGTATTATATCCCGCAATATTCCTCAATGTTTCACTAAATGCAAAAAACAACTCTGCTTTATCTTGAGCAACCAATAACGCAAAATTAATTTCACTCAATATCTGATTTTTTCTATTTAATTGTTGAATATTTAATTCTCGTTCTTTTCTATCTGTCACATCGTTTAAAGTTACAATTACACTGTTTAATTCATTTGGAATCACTAATTTCAATATATTCACATCAAAATAATATGTTTTTTCATCATAAGAAATTGATGTTTCCAATTGAATTTGCTTAGAATTCATAAAGCAATTTTCAATTTCAAGATTTATCCTTCTTAAAATTTCATGGTATTGAGAATCAATCAAACCACCTGTTTTCAAATTTGTAATTAATCTATTGTGGTCGATTTTGAAAATTTTGTAAGGTATCAATTCCAAGACTTTTTCTAAATATGCCTTACTTTGCTCAAGCTCCTGAGCTTGTGTTTTGAGCAAATTATTTTGCAAATGTATTGTTACATAAGCAAGGATTTTATACTTAAGAATACTTCGGCTAATTGGCTTAACTATAAAATCAATCGCACCAATATCAAAGCCCATATTAATAAATTCTTCTGTATTATAAATGCCAGAGATAAAAATTATCGGCAAATAATCATCTTTTTTTGTTTTCTTAATCAATTTTGCTGTTTCAAAACCATCAATACCGGGCATTTGAATATCGAGCAAAACAAGAATAATATCGTTATGTGTTTCCAAATATTCAAGACATGCCTCACCAGAATAAACCGATTGCACTTCAACATTGATTCTTGATAACACTTTTTTCACATAAATTTGATTAACTTCGTTATCATCAACATATAATATTTTAACAGACTGAGTTATTTCCATTTCAATGCTTTATTATTTGATAAACTTGTTAATTATTTCTAAAATATCTTGCTTATGATAAGGTTTTGCCAAATATGCATCGCAACCTTCATTCAAAAATTTCTCCATTTCATTCTGCATTGCATAAGCCGTTACTGCTATAATTGGTATGTTTTTATAGTTTTCCATCAATTTGATCTCTTTGGTTAACTCCAAGCCATTTTTGCCTTCTCCAAGATTTATATCCATCAAAATCAAATCATATTGATTATTATTCACATAATTTAATGTAGTTACATCATTTATTGCAAAATCCAAATTGTATTTCAAGCCAATTATCCTATTCATTAAGTTTCTTGCAA
>JANJUO010000172.1 GCA_024710535.1 bacterium | reverse complement strand
CCAATTGGTTGCGCTTTGGTTAATAGCCATTTGGGAGCAATCATAATTGGTAATTTTTCCACCAAATCGCGAATTATTTCAAAAGAAGCACTACCCGAACCTATAATAATCCCAGCCCTTAATGTAGTAAGAATAAAAGTACCAGATTCGAGAATATTTTCGACGCTTTGCCTTGACCGTAGATGCTTAGATAGTTTTTCTTCATTTATAATACCACTAAGATAAACGACTTGCTTTGCATTGGTTTGTTCCACTCGCTCTTTAAAATTCATTGCCGATAATTCTTCCGCAGATTCAAAATCCGAAGAAGAAGAAGCCATAGAATGAATAAGATAATAAGCCGAATCAATATCTAATGGAATATTGCTGAGAGTTTCTTTTTTCAGAAAATCGACTTCAATTACATATAAATTGCTATTATGATATTTATTGGAATTAAATCTATTTTTGTCTCTAACACAACAAAAAACTTCGTGTCCAGCATCCAACAAAACAGGTAGAAGTCTTTGAGCAATATATCCGGTTGCACCGGTAAGCAAAATTTTCATAATTAATTCTCAATAATTTGGCAATGTTTTCGCAATTTCAATAGATGAATAAATGATATTAATTTACAATAAACATCAATTTGTAAAATCACTAAGAAGTAATTTAATTTCTTTTATTTTAATAATTTGTAACAACTCAGCTGTTTTGAAAGCCTCGGATGTTTTTTAATAGTGAATAAAATCATTCAGTCGAATTTATCGCTTATTTTATAAATATTTAGATGACCGTCGCTTTGCAATGTATCTGCGCGAAAATTTGCAGTTTCAAGTCAAGTGACGGACATCTTTTTTATACATATACAGAATTCCATTCAAATGGATAAATATCCGTCAAAATTAAATATAATTGTTGATTTTAATCAATTCAGTTACTGCTTGTACTCCGACAGTTGATACTTATACTTTGTCCGTAATACTCCACATTATTCATTAAACTTTCAAATATGCAAATTGACAGAAATCGTAAATTTGTTTAATTCGGCTGAGTAGTTATAAATTATTTACATCAACACTAATTGAAAAATAAAATATAAAATAATAAATAGTGATTAGTTGAATTTGTAATTAAAATTTCACCTGAAATATTTATTTATACTAAATATATTTAGAAAATTAAAACAAAAAAATTGAATATTTTAAAGAATTTTTTTTGAATGAAAAATTCAATTTAAAAATTTTAATAAAATGAGTTATGAGTTTGTTCATTCAAGCAATACAAAATATTAAAATATCAATAAAATCATATAATTAAGTTGAACTACATAAGTAAATATATTTTCAATTAATCCAACAATAAATATTAATATTATTTCATTATTTTGATATGTTTATATAATTTTCCCACTAAAGTCTATGAATTATTTGTAATGTATAAAATTTTATATTTGTTTGTATTAAAAAAAATCGTAATTTTGACTTTTAAAAAACAAGCAAAGAAGATATGTTATGAATAGTGAACAAATTTATGAATTACTCAAAGTTTATGAAGAATTTGTATCGGTAAAGCAAACATCAGATTTGAATGAATTTGCTGATTGGTTGAAGTATCGTCAATTTGATCAGCCGGATACAAGTTCAAACTCAGCAACTAACGATACTAAATCAATTGAACAAAACAATTTAATTTTATATCTGATGAATAGATTCAACAGATATTTCAAGCAATATTGTAAAAATTTAATTCAAGACTTGAATATTAATTCTATTGATGAGTTTTGGCTTTTAAATTATGTTTTTCTAAATAAATTGGCTTCGAAAACTGATATTTATCAAAATACGATTACAGACCTACCTGTTGGTACCAAAATGCTGAAAAGATTGATTGAAGTTTCACTAATAACTGAACAGCCCGATCCAAAAGACCGCAGAATAAGAAGAATTTTGATTACAAAAAAAGGTATCAAAGAAAGAAATACTGTGATTGAGCGTATGAATGATCTATCGAAATTCTCTTTGGGTTCATTGGATGAATCTCAAAAAGAAGAATTACTTAAAACTTTGAAATATTTGGATGTATATCATTTTAATTTATTTAGAAATAATATGTTCGATATTACTGTTGGGGTTGAGGAAAGTATTTAATTTAATAATTAGTATTAACTTGTTCGAGAGCAATAATTCTTTGTGCAATAGATTTTTCGTTTTCATCATTTGTGGCAAGAATAATTCCACAACCTTTGGATTGTTGCTCTAATATATAATCTTTTACAGTATTAAAACCCTCATTATCGAGATTTGAAGTGGGTTCATCAAGAAACAAAATATCACTTTTGTTCTGCATAGCCAATACAAATTTCATTCTCTGCTTCATACCCGAAGAAAACGTTCTTATCTGAACATTTCTAAAGCCATATAATCTAAACTTCTTTAGATTTTCTTCAGATTCATTTTTGTTGAATTCTATTGCACGTATTTTAGCAAATATCTCCAAATGTTCAAGTGGTGTAAATTCTTCATATAAATTAAGATATGGAGCCACATAAGAAATATATTTATAATAATTTTCTTTTTCAACTTCTGTGTTATTGAAATTAAAAGAAATTTTTCCCTCAGTCGTATTCCAAATTCCCGCAAGTATTCTTAATAATGTGGATTTTCCGGCACCATTATGACCGGTAACGGCAACTATTTCACCATTTGAAATACTAAAATCTATATTTTTCAAAACATATTTCTTTGAATTAAACTTTTTTGATACTTTTTCTGCTGAAAGAATAAAATTGTTCATTTTAATTTTTTTTGATAATTGAAAATTTTCCAAAATTAGAGTTTTCGCCTGAATTTACAGTATAAAAATATATGCCGGAACTAATATTTGCTATCTCGTCAATAATATTGATTGGTACAATTAGTTTATCTTGAATCAATGAAACTCTAATATTTTTTGCTATATAGATTTCTTTTAATTCTGAATTGTAAATTGAAATACTACATTTATCATTCATTTCCGCATCATTAGGGGAAGGTAGATAAATGATTGATTCTTTGCTTAAATCCAATGGATTAGGAAATGCATAATCAATGCTTTTTGTATTTAAACCTTTATTGACGTAGTATTTATTACAAATCAAATCATCTGTTGTGATACTTAGATATAGATCATCAAAACCATCAATTTTGATAGAGTTGGCAGTTTGAGTGTTTGATAGAGAAACAAAATAATCTCGTTCGATTGAAACTTGAGATGATGCTGATTTTTGATCAAGATTGCTAAAAATCACATCAATTGTATCACCCGTATAGTTTCCATCACCCGGCAAAGTAAATCTAATACCACGAATTTCATAGGGCTTAAGTTTCCCTGAAGTTGAAATTGGACTGCCCAAGTATTCATTTTCATGATAGAATTTAATTTCTTTAATTTCGCTTGCATGCCAAAGATACTTATTATCTTTAGATTTAGAGCCGGTATAATACATCCATTCAGAAAATTCGCAAATTGCATTTGGCAATGAACTTTTTTGCTCTTTCAAGGCACTATCCAATGCTCCATAAACTTCAATTCCAGACTCAACAAGTTCCCAAATTCTTTTGATTATACTAACATTTTTGAACTTATTCAAAAAATATTGATTAAAAATTGAAAAGCCATAGCCAGTGTAGGCATCATCTAATCCAAATGGATAAATTGAGAGATTTTGAATAATTTTATTTGTATGCTGAATATAATCTCTTGAATCAGGATACAAGCCAAATTCCATACCCATAGCGCACAATTCCATTATTGTAATTGCCGATGGATAACTTTTTCCATATCGAAATTGAATTGCGTGATGAAGTTCGTGAATAGCAGTAATTTTCAAAGCAGTTATGCCGGATTCTTTATATGCAGGTCTTTTTTTGCTCGGCTGCTCTTGTGGTCCGGCAGAATCAGTTGGACTAAAATCATTATCAATTACTATGAAAGAATAACTTTGCGGAAATTTACCATTGTAAATATCTTTGTAGTCAAATGTAAATCCATAAACACCACCTTCATCATAGTACGCAGTATTTGGCTCATCACTATTACCTAAATCCCACAAATATATATCATATTCAGTTGAATTTCCGCCACCATCGTCAGGGGATGGAGATTTCATACCTAATTGCAAATGATAAGTTAGTGCTTTTTCGAAATAATAAGCAACAGAGTCAACATAATCTGGAATTTTGTTATTATTTTTATCGGTTCTATCAACTTTATTAAATCCGGTAGTATCGTAATGAATTAAGAAATTACCCTGAGGTGAACGATATTTACCGTGACTAACTTTGGGTCTTTCTGTAAGAGTATCAAATTCTACATTTCTTAAAATAAAATCTCTATCCTTTGGATTCAAAGGATTTAGTTTTCCTG
>JANJUO010000169.1 GCA_024710535.1 bacterium | reverse complement strand
ATGATTATAACTTAGCCGTTACAAGTTTTACAAATTACGAAGAATTTAATTTTCATTTAACCAGAAAAAATTTCACTTTATACTTGTTTTTCTCTGATGATAATAAAAAAATTCTTGACTTCTTGCAAGAAGTATGCGATGATAAAAGTGTAATCTCGATTATCATTACAAACGATGCAGATGTTAAGGCAATAAGATATATCAAATCCGGTGCTGATGATGTTTTGGATTTGAAAAAAGTTCATACACTGCCAACTTTAATTTTCAAAGAAGTCAAAAGATATTCACAGAAACAAATTCATAATTATTTGAATTATACTTTGCCCGAATCAAAAATTGAGTCCGGTATCTCAACTGTAAAGATGCACAATAAGTGTATTAAAAGTGATAATGAATTAGGAATTCTTTTTTGTATTTTGGATTGTATTGATAATCATTTGATTTTTATTAAAGATATTGAAAATAGGCAATTTATTTACGCTAATCAACTTTATTGCGATGCGCTAAAAGTTAAAACTGATGCTATTATCGGCAAAACTTCTAACGATATTCTACCTGAAGAATTAGCCGAAATTATCAAAAAAGAAGAAGATATTCTACTTAAAACGCAGAAAGATTATTTTATAGTTGAAGATTACAAAAATCCACTTTCTGATACTCAGCTCGTTTTAAGCACAAAAAAAACACTTATCTATGATTTGGAAGATAAGCCGAGATATATTCTTGGAATTATGGAAAATATCACAAATAGAATTGAAGTGCAGTCCGAACTCAAAAAAAGCTCGCTTCGCTTTTCGAAAATTTTCCATTCAAGTCCAATTCCAATAACTGTTAATAAAGCAATTGATTCCACTTTTGTTGATTTCAATCAAAGTTTTCTGGATTTGGTTGGCTATGAGTATCAGGAATTAATTGGCAAAAATATCGTGGATATGAATATTTGGCTCAAAGAGTCAGACAGAAAAAATATGGTTCGCGAAGTTCTCACCAATGGCACAGTAAGAAACAGAGAAGTGGAGGTCAGATCTAAATCAGGTCAAGTTAAAACTCTGCTACTTTCGATGGAATCCATCCAATTTGATGATGATTATTTTATTATCACAATGGGCTTGGATATTTCAGAAATCAAAAATGCTTCGTCTATGCTTGAGAAATCTCTTGAAAGACAGCAAGAGCTAAATATGCTTCGTAATCAATTTATCTCGATGATTTCACATGAATTCCGTACCCCGCTTACCACAATAATGCTCTCAACCGATATGCTTAAGCGTTACGGAATGAATCTTACTGAAGAAGACAAGATGAAGCATTTCAGTAGAATTCAAGAGACAATTTTGCGTATGACTCAATTGATGGAAAATGTTTTGATTCTTGGTAAGATGGATGCCGGAAAATTTGATTTGCATTTTGATAAAGTTGATTTGAATTCATATTGCGAGTCTATTTCAAGCAATATTGAGTTTAATACCGGTGGTCTTTATAAGATAATTTACACTTATCATGGAACAGAAAACATAACAATAATTGATGAGAATATTCTTGGTCTGATTATCACTAATTTGCTTACAAACGCAATAAAATATTCGCCAAAACTATCATCTGTCGAGTTTGATGTGTGGCTCAAAGAGCAGGATATTCTTCTAACTGTAAAAGATTATGGAATTGGAATTCCAGAAGATGATTTGAAAAAATTGTTTAATGAATTTTTCCGTGCTTCAAATGTGGGCTCTACTGCTGGTTATGGCTTAGGCTTGTCGATTGTTAGAAAATGTATCGATTCCTGTAATGGAAATGTGAAAATTGAAAGCGAGGTCGATCATGGAACCACCTTCACAATAACAATTCCACGAATTTTCAAAATGTAAAGCAATGATCTGGTATTTAATATATTTTTGCATTGTTCTTATTTTTTATATCATTTTTTGGGTAAATCTAATTCGTGGTGGTGAACTTTTCGAGAAAAAAGCATTCCGAATTTCATCAATCATCATTATAATTCCATTTTTTTTGATTTTCTTATGGAAAACAAGCGAATTTACCATCCAGCCAATATATGATTATATTCATAAACCGCCACAAACAGCCAAAGTTTTAATTTCAAATAATTCAAATTCACCAGATATATTTACTTTTTTTGTGCGTAGAAAAAATATGGAGCATTGGATTCCGGCATATCCACGCAATAATTTTTCCAAAGATTTGTATGCATTTTCTCATTTGGAAATTGTTGAGCCGAGCAAATCCAATGTTTATGAATTCAATTTTGATACAAGCAAAATCGATAGAATTATTACAGTTAAAATTGCTGATAAAATGAAATTTACTGCCGGAACTATGCAAGCACTTGCCCATAATCTCAGCATAATTCCCATCCAACTTTATTCAAGTGACTTCAATAATAATTTCATTAATCGAATAAGACCAAATTTAAATTATGAATCATTAATGCTGATGATGTTTTTTGTTGGATTAATTGCAAGCATCTATCATTTTTTCATTGCTTGGGAAAATATGATTTTGAGAATTGCATTGATTTTGCTTAATTTATCTTTTGCTATTTTATCGGGCTATTTTATATTTGATTTGGTTAGATATTTCCTGCATTATATAAAGATTTTCTAAAAAAAATGCCGATTTCCTTATCAAAAATCGGCATTTTTTCAATTCTCTAAAACTTACTTATTTGTAACTTCAAATATTTTTTCTGTCAATATTGGTAGAATTGTAAACATATCTCCAACAAGAGCATAATCACACACTTTCAAAATTGGTGCATCTTTATCTTTGTTGATTGCAACAATTGTTTTGCTACCGCTCATACCTGCCAAATGCTGAACAGCTCCGGAAATACCGCAAGCAACGTAAAGAGTAGGGGAGACTGTTTTGCCAGTTTGACCAACTTGTTCGCTATGTGGACGCCAGCCGGCATCAACTACTGCTCTTGAAGCACCGGTTGCTCCTTTCAATGCAGAAGCAAGATTTTCAATTAGATGGTAATGCTCAGGTCCTTTGATACCGCGACCACCAGAAACAACAACATCTGCTTCGAGTACGTCAAGTTTGCCTTCATTTTTCATAAGACTTACAACTTTCGATGAGAAGTCTGCCGCCGAAAGTACCGGAGTAAATTCGGTAACATTCTGAGCAACTGTATCTGCTTTTTGGGCAGTGAATACATTTGGTCTTAATGAGAAAATTTTTGTTTCGGTTTTAACTGAAGTTGTAATTAATGCTTTTCCTGCATAAACGGGTTTTTTTGCCATAATTTGATTATTATCAACAGTTAATGCTGTGCAATCAGCAATGTATCCTGCAGAAAGCTTCACTGCAACTCTTGGAGCCACTTCCAAACCAGCTGAATTTGCCGCAAAAAGCAATACATCAGCATTGATATTTTTTGCAACTTGAGCAACTACACTTGCATTTGCAGTTGATGAATATTCAGCATTTCCTGTTTTTGCAACGATAACATTTTCCAATCCATATTCAGCAGAAATTGCGGCATTGCTTGCGTCTGCATTAATTAGCAATCCGTGAATTTTTGCGCTATTATTTGCTGAAAGCGATTTTGCGGCTGTAATTAGCTCGAGCGATACTCTTTTCAATGAGTTTTTGTTTGATTCAAGAAGAACTAAAATATTATTCATTTTATTTTTGACCTATTTGATTATTTTACAAATTTAATTAAATAACTTTTGCATCTTCGTGAAGCAATGTTACGAGCATTTCTATGTCTTGTACGCTATCGCCAAGTATTTTTGCTTTTCTTTCTTTGAGTGGAATTTCCATTTTGTGAACAACTGTACGAGCATCAAGATTATTAGACGCAATTTCTTCAATTGGCTTTTTCTTTGCCTTCATAATGTCCGGTAATTTTGGATATCGAGGATCGTTCAAACCTTTTTGGGCACTTATGACGCATGGCAAAGTAGTTGAAACCACTTCCTTTCCGCCTTCGATGTCACGCTCTGCACTTACATTTGTGCCGTCTATTGTCAATTTGGAAACCACAGAGATTGATGGTAAGCCCAAAATTTCTGCGAGCATTGATGGTAATTGCAAAGAATCAAAATCAACACTTTGTTTGCCTAAAAATATTACATCTGGATTCATTTTTTTTGCGTAATCTGCTAAATTTACTGCTACTGAATACGAGTCAGCTGGCTCGTCTCCTTTCACCAAAACCGCATTATCGGCGCCCATTGCAAGAGCATTTCTTAAAGTTTCTGTGGCTTCTGCAGTGCCAACTGTGATTGCTGTTACATTGCCGCCGTTTTTTTCTCTTAGACGCAATGCTTCTTCTAATGCTAATTCATCATAAGGGTTTAGAATGTACTTAACACCTTTGGGATCGATTGATTTTCCATCCGAACCAATTATTACTTTTGTTGCCGTATCAGGTACTCGTGAAATACAGACAAGAATATTCATCATATCTCCTGAATATTTAAAATAAAAAAAAATTATTTTTATAATAATAGGTAATATAAACGAATAAAATGAATGATATTTTACAAGAAATTACGTTTTAAGCATAAATACTAAAGACTCGGTTATTTTTGAATATGCTTTTACAGCACAAGGCGGTATATCTGTGAAATTCCAAGTTGTTGGAATATTGATTCGGCAATTATTCCCTTTTTGAGTAATCGCAAAGTTTACTGTGCCTGCTGTAGTTTCCAAATCTCTACCACATACCAAAATTTGCCAAGTAAGAATGCACTTGTTTAGAATTGTAACATCAGCCGGTAATGCCTGCTCCAATGCAGTAGTATTCTGAACGCCCATCTTCCATTGTTTGAAATGCTCATCTACGTCAGGTCTATATATTTTGAAGTCAATTCCAGCAACAATATTGGCACTTGCTTGTAATTTTATTATAATTGGACCTTTTTCGACTTCAAACAAGCAGATTCGGGATATTTTACTTCTTTCCATTTTAATCGCAAAAATTGTGTATTATCAAAATGTAAAATTGCAAAAAAAATTGATTAAATCAAACAAAGAAATTCACTTTTTATGAAAAAAATGTAAATTATTATTAATAATTAACAATTTTCATTCAAAATAAAAAATCGGCAACTGTAATACATTACAAAAGATTATTTAATTGTAATTAGATTAATCGTTTTGTAATTTTTTGTTATTTGAAAAAAAAATTTAAAAATAT
>JANJUO010000168.1 GCA_024710535.1 bacterium | reverse complement strand
GACTGGTTTCTCGACCGGTCGCGCTTCAAGATCGGCATGCAGGCCCGGCAGACCGGCAAGACCTTCGGCACGACGCTGGAGATCGTCGACGACTGCTTCGAGACCGAGGCGCTGGGACGGCGCGCGCGCTGGGTGATCCTGTCGCGCGGCGAGCGCCAGGCGAAGGAGGCGATGGAGGAAGGCGTGAAGAAGCACGCCCGCGCCTACAGCATGGCCTGCCAGGAGATCGAATCGGGCTACCGCGGAGCGGACGGAACGCTCTACACGATGCTGGACGTGGTGCTGCCGGGCGGCTCGAAGATCACGGCGCTGCCGGCGAACCCGGACACGGCGCGGGGCTTTTCGGCGAACGTGTTCCTGGACGAGTTCGCGTTCCACGCCGACAGCCGCAAGATCTGGACGGCGCTGTTCCCGGTGATTTCGAACGGCTGGAAGCTGCGGATCACGAGCACGCCGAACGGCAAGGGCAACAAGTTCTACGACCTGATGACGAGCGACGACCCGATCTGGTCGAAGCACGTCGTGGACATCTACCAGGCAGTGAAGGACGGCCTGCCGCGCGACGTCGACGAGCTGCGCCGGGCGCTGGCGGACGACGACGCATGGATGCAGGAATACGAGCTGAAGTGGCTGGACGAGGCGAGCGCCTGGCTGCCCTACGACCTGATCAACGCAGCGGAGCACGACCGCGCGGGCCTGCCGGAGCACTACGCTGGCGGGCCGTGCTTCGTGGGCGTGGACATCGCGGCGCGCAACGACCTGTTCGTGATCTGGGTGATCGAGCAGGTGGGCGACGTGCTGTGGACGCGCGACATCATCGCGCGGCGACGGATCTCGTTCGCGGAGCAGGACCATCTGCTGGACGAGGTTTTCCGGAAATACCGGGTGATCCGCTGCCAGATGGACCAGACGGGCATGGGCGAAAAGCCGGTGGAGGACGCGAAGCGCCGGCACGGCAGCACGCGCGTGCAGGGCGTGCTGTTCACGTCGGCGGCGAAGCTGCACCTGGCCACGGTGGGCAAGGAGGCGTTCGAGGACCGCAAGGTGCGCATCCCGCTCGGCGACGCCGAGCTGCGCGCGGATCTGCACAAGCTGCAGAAGCTGACTGGGCCGACCGGGGTTCCGCGATTCGTCGCGGATTCGGACAGCGCAGGCCACGCCGACCGCACCTGGGCGGGTTTTCTGGCGATCGATGCCGCCTCGACGGGTGAAACGAGTTTCGCCTTCACCGCCGCCCCGCCGCGTTCCACCCGCTGGGACGGCGAATCGAACGATGACATTCAGCACGCCGCGAAGGCGGGCTGGTAGGAGGCCGGATGGCGAAGATCCTTGACGCGCGGGGCAACCCGATCGAGACGAAAGCGCTGGCGGAGCCGCAGACTGCGCGGCTGTCGAGCCTGCACCAGGAGTTCTCAGACCATCCGGCGCGCGGCATCACGCCGCAGAAGCTGTACACGATCCTGGGCGCTGCAGAGCAGGGCGACCTCACGAGCCAGTCGGACCTGTTCGAGGACATGGAGGAGCGCGACCCGCACATTTTCGCGGAAATGGGTAAGCGCCGCCGGGCGCTGCTGACGCTGGACTGGCGCGTGGAGCCGCCTCCAGGGGCGACCGCCGAGGAACAAAAGCTCGCCGAATACGCCGAGGAGCGGGTGAAATCGGTTTCCGATTTCGAGGATGTGGTGCTCGACGCGCTGACGGCGATCGGCCACGGCTATTCATGCCTGGAGCTGACCTGGGCCCAGCTCGGCGGCGAACGCCTGCCTGACCAGATCGAGATGCGGCCGCACAGCTGGTTCACGCTGGACCAGGCGACGCGCTCGGAGATCCGCCTGCGCGGGGCGAGCATGGACGGCGAGGCGCTCAACCCGTTCGGCTGGATCGTGCACAAGCACAAGTCGCGGTCGGGCTACCTGGCGCGTTCCGGGCTCTATCGGGCGCTGGTGTGGCCCTTTCTGTTCCGCAACTACGCGGGGCGCGACATGGCGGAGTTCCTGGAGATCTACGGCCTGCCGCTGCGCCTGGGCAAATACCCGGCGAACGCGACGCAGGACGAGCGTCGCACGCTGCTGACGGCGGTGACGAACATCGGCCACGCGGCGGCCGGCATCATCCCGGAGGGGATGGTGATCGAGTTCCAGGAGGCGGCAAAGGGCAGCCACGATCCGTTCATCGCCATGCTGGAATGGTGCGAGCGGGCGATTTCCAAGGCGATTCTCGGCCAGAACGTCAACGCCGACAGCGCCCGCAAGGGCTCGCTGGCCGGGGCGACGGTCGACAACGAGGTGCGGCTCGACATCCTGGAATCCGACGCCCGCCAGCTACAGGGCACGCTGACGCGCGACCTGATCTACCCGATCCTGGCCGTGAACAAGGGCCTGCAGGACATTCGGCGCTGCCCGCGACTGGTGTTCGACGTGCGCGAGGTGGAAGACCTCAAGCTCTACGCGGAGAGCCTGCCGACGCTGGCGCAGAACGGCATGCGCATCCCGCTGGAGTGGGCGCACCAGAAGCTGAACATCCCGATGGCGGACGAGAAGGAGCCGGTGCTGGGGGTTGCGAACCCGCAGCCTGCACCGGCGGTGGCCCCGGCCCGCGCTGCGCTGAAGTACTCGCCCGCCGCCGACCGCACCGGACCGCCGGAGGTGCAGACGGCGCTGGCCGACGCGATGGCGCGCGAAGCCGCCCCCGCCATCGAGGACATGCTCGGGCAGATCCGCGAGCTGGTCGAGCAGGCGGAAAGCATGGAGCAGCTGCGCGAGTGGCTGCTGGACGCCTACGAGGGGCTGGATTCTTCTAAACTGGCGCAGGTGATGGCGCTGGGGGTGGCGACGGCGAATCTGGCGGGGCGGTTTGATGTGGCGGACGAGTCTGGGGGGATCGGGCAATGAACGATGAGCATATCGAGCAGGAAATCCAGGCCAAGGGGCTGACAGCGCCGCGCGTGACGCCGGCCGACATCGAGGCGGCAATCGCTGACGAGGCTTATTTCACCGCCTTCGATGGCGCTCAAGCTGCTGGCCACCAACCGCGAACAGACGCTACCGGCACAGCGATGTGCCTGCTGACCTTCTGCGTCCTCGTCCTCAAAAACGGCTTCACCGTGACCGGCGAGTCGGCCTGCGCCAGCCCGGAAAACTTCGACGCAGAGATCGGCCGCAAGATCGCACGCCAGAACGCCGTCTCCAAGATCTGGCCGCTGATGGGCTACGCCCTGCGCGACCGCCTGAGCGCTCAATCCGCCTGAAGAAATGGCAATTTCAGCCGTTTTCAAGCGCCCGTTCGACGAGCAGGTCGCTTTCTTCCGCAACAAGCTCGGCAACATGATCCCGACCGAGCGCTGGACGGACGTGTGGAAATCGGCCCACGACACCGGATTCATGGTCGCCGGCGCCGCGAAAGCGGATCTTTTGGCCGATCTGGCCAGGGCGGTCGAACAGGCGATCAGCGAGGGCACGGGGATCGAGGTGTTCCGGAAACAGTTTTCCGGAATCGTCGAGAAGCACGGCTGGAGCTACCGCGGCGAGTTCAACTGGCGCACGCGGACGATCTACCGCACCAACATGGCGACCAGCTACGCGGCAGGCCGCCTGGCGCAGCTGAAGCAAGGCGGCTTCGAATACTGGATGTACCGCCATTCCGACAGCGTGGCGCGCCCGCGCCCTTTGCACGTGAGCTGGAACAAGCTGGCGCTGCCGGCGACCGACGCCTGGTGGCAGACGCACTATCCGCCGAACGGTTGGGGGTGCCAGTGCTACGTGGTCGGCGTGTCCCGCAAGACGGCGGAGCGATTGGGAGGCCGCCTGACCGACGCGCCGGACGATGGACTGGCGCCGGACGGCACGCCGAACGGGATCGACAAGGGGTGGGATTATCAGCCGGGCGCCTCGGCGCTCGACCGGCTGCGCGGCGACATCGTTGCCAACGCGAAAAACCTGCCTGGGCCGCTGGCGCACGCACTCACGCGAGACGTCACCAATCCTCCAGAGGCACCCCAGACACCCTGAAAATAGTTGTTGACATTACGTACAATGTACGTATAGTTACGACATGGACAGCGCATTGCGGTCCACCCGCCCCGGCGGAACCGGGAATCCTGATAGGAGAAACAACATGGCAAACTTCGAAATCATCTTCGACAACGGCGGCGGCGCCACCCTCCAAGTCAACGGCACCGAGTACGTGCATAACTACGACGACATGCAGCAACTCGCCGACGACGTTCGGGATCTTGTTTCTGGCGCCGACGTCTCCGACTGGGATGGCAACGAGCCAGAGTGCTACATCAGCGATGAGAAATACTGGAAGCACCAGCCCAACGGTGGCTACCGCGCTCTCGACAATGACACCTGGCAAGACGACCACACCGACAGCTCGTGGCGCAACATGCGCGAGTTTTCCGAGGCGGCGCGTGCCTGACGCCCTCATCCACCTGCACGTCTCCGCGGCCCGAAAGGGCCGTTGGGTACGCGCCTCCCGGTCGGCGGGCCTGCGCCTCACAGACTGGATCACCCAAATCGTGGAGCAACACATGGCCGACAAAATGCTCGCCCAAATCACCATTCCGGACGACGTCCGGTTTTCAGACCTGCATCTGGCTCGCGATGCCGACGGCATGGTGTACTTCGACTGGCGGCCCATCGAGCGCATCTGTGAGGTGTCCGGGATCGACGTTGCGCTGCTGCGAGACGGTCCGGAGGACAACGTGTCCAGCCTCGTCGTCGCGTGGTACGCCGAGCACCTGCGCCACGGCGGCGAGCGCGACCCGGTGCAGGACGACCTGATTGCGGAGATGCTGGCCGAGGACACGGCGGGCCAGCACGTCAGCCTGCCGCCTGGGCGTGCGTAATGTGCCGCCATCCTGATCCTGCCGAGATTCGCGCCACCAGGGAGTCGGCCGGGCTGACGCAGTCTCAGGCTGCAGCGCTGGTGTGCGTGACGCTGCGCAACTGGCAGCAGTGGGAGGCTGGCGAGCGCCGAATGCACCCTGGACTGTGGGAGTTGCTGACGATCAAGCTGAGCGGCCTATAATTCGCGCATGATCAAGATCGACATCACCGACAATGGCGTTCAGGAAGCGCTGAACCGGCTTTCGAGTGCCGGAAATTCGTTGCACCCTGCCCTGCGCGACATCGGAGAGTTCCTGGTCGACTCGACCCGCCAACGGTTCGCCACGTCGACCGCGCCGGACGGCACGCGCTGGGCGCCGAACACCGAGACGACGATCCTGATGTACCTGGGGCGCTACAAAGGATCGTTCAGCAAGAAGACCGGCCGCCTGACCAAGCAGGGCGCCGGCCGTGCCAGCGGAAAGCGCCCGCTGATCGGCGAAACCGGCGACCTGTCGCGCCAGATCCACTATCATCTCGATGGAAACGACACCTTATATATAGGGTCGTCGATGATCTACGCTGCGACCCAGCAGTTCGGCGCGAAGCGCCGCCAGTTCCAGGGCAAGGCCCCCTGGGGTGACATCCCCGCCCGGCCGTTTCTCGGCCTATCCGACTCCGACCAAAGCACCATCCTGGACATCATCGGCGACTTCCTGCTGTGATTTTTCGGCGGCGTTTTTTGTCTCGCTGTGTGATACTTCGTTTAATTCGTTCCGTTCCAGCTAGTCCAGATTCATCCCGCCTAGCCCCGTTTATCTCACTCCCCCCTGTAGATTTATCTCACTCCCCATCACCACAACACAGCGGCACCGATGCCCGCGACGGTGACGACGGCTGCGATCATCATCTTTTTGTTCATAGCCTTGCTCCTTGCTGAAGGGGATGCGCCGGGTGCTCCGTTTCGATGCGATCCGGG
>JANJUO010000135.1 GCA_024710535.1 bacterium | reverse complement strand
ACCGGATGCCAGGGTTATGGCATTGAACCGAGGCTTGCCTGTTCCAGTGATCGACGCAATCCGCATCCTCAAACCCTGAACCTTTCCTTAATATTGGAAGCCTGAAATGAGGCTGCATCTTTTGTATCTTCGAAACCGAATTGAAACATGACAATGAAGGAGAAAACACAGTTTTCGGAGTTACATGATGAGTTGCTGCTGGCAAACCGTGATTTGGTTCTGCACAACGACGACGTGAACACCTTCGATCATGTAATTGATTGTCTGATTGATGTTTGCAGCCATGAACCGGAGCAGGCTGAGCAATGTGCCTGGATTGTTCATCTGAAGGGGAAATGTGGCGTGAAAAGCGGAATGTTCGCTGAACTCGAACCCATGAAGACAGAGCTGCTAAACAGGGGCCTTACAGTTACCATAGATTGATTATGACGATGAGAAAAATAGCACTACTGTTGCTGATAGGCACACTGCTTGCATCATGCAGCAAGGTGCCGATTACAGGCAGGAAGCAGATGAACCTTCTTCCGGAAGGTCTTATCACAAATATGAGTCAGCTGAATTATCAGCAATTCAAAGACTCGAATATCGTGATAGCTTCACGCGACAAGCGCACACATGTGATGAACGCTGTAGGACCGAGAATAGCCACTGCCGTGCAGAATTACATGACCGAAAACGGCCTGCAGAAGCGGATTCAGGGCTATCAGTGGGAATTCACCATGTTCGACAACAAGCAGGTGAATGCGTGGGCAATGCCAGGCGGGAAAATTGCTGTCTATACAGGAATACTGCCATATACAAAGGATGAGTTCGGGATGGCCACTGTTATCGGCCATGAGGTTGGCCATGTAATTGCCAGGCATGGGAACGAGCGTATGAGCCAGCAGCTTGCCATCATGCTCGGTGGTATGTCGCTGCAGGTGGCACTCAACCAGGAACCTGAAAAAACACGCGACATCTTCCTGATGGTCTATGGCGTAGGCTCAACACTGGGCACACTTGCTTATTCCAGGCAACATGAGTATGAGGCTGACAAGTTGGGCATGGTCTTCATGGCTCTGGCCGGCTACGATCCTACCAAAAGCATCGAATTCTGGGAGAGAATGAGCGCCGGTGGAGGAGCTGCCATTCCCGAATTCCTGAGTACACATCCCAATGACCAGAACCGAATTCAGGCCATGAAGGAATTCCTCCCAACAGCAATGACATATTACAAGCCACAGAACTAATGGACTGGTCTATCATAATAGCGCTACTTGTCGCTGGTATTCTTCTGCTTCTTGCCGAAGTGCTTGTATTGCCCGGAGCAACGGTAGCCGGAATACTTGGATTCGTACTCATCTTTCTGTCCATTTATTTCACCTACAGCACCAGAAGCGCTACCGAGGGCCACATTGTTGTGGCTGCCAGTGTAGTACTTAGTGGGCTGACTCTTGTGCTGGCCTTGCGGGCCCGAACCTGGAAGCGATTTATGCTCGACCGTACCATCGACAGCAAGGTGAATGTGGTAGATGATGCTCATGTCCGGATCGGTGACTCGGGAAGATCAGTATCGCGTCTGGCCCCGGCTGGCAAAGGACTCATTAACGGGCATTTGTACGAAGTGCATACCCTTGGTGAGTTCCTCGACGAAAACAGAGACTTCGAGGTGGTACGCATCGAAGGCTATAAAATCATTGTAAAACCTAAAATCACTGAATAAACTATGGAAACAGGAATTTTCATCGCTCTCGGAATAGCCGCCATATTCGTATTGTGGCTGATCTTCTACTTCATTCCCATCGGATTGTGGTTCAATGCCCTTGTGAACAAGGTACCTGTGTCGCTGCTTCAGCTCATCCTCATGCGTTGGAGGAAGGTGCCGCCCGCAGTTATTGTCAACAACCTGATCGCTGCCACCAAGGCAGGCCTCCAGCTTCGCCGCGACGACATGGAAGCCCATTATCTGGCCGGTGGAAGGGTTCAGTCGGTAGTACGCGCATTGATCTCAGCCGACAAAGCCAACATTCCCCTCGACTTCAAGATGGCTACCGCCATTGACCTCGCCGGTCGGGATGTGTTCGAAGCCGTTCAGATCTCCGTCAATCCTAAGGTCATCAACACACCAAATGTTGCCGCGGTAGCCAAGGACGGTATCCAGCTGATCGCAAAGGCAAGAGTAACTGTAAGGGCCAATATTAAGCAGCTTGTCGGGGGTGCCGGTGAAGAAACCATTCTCGCCAGGGTAGGTGAGGGGGTTGTCTCCTCCATCGGTTCAGCTGAATCGCACAAGAAGGTTCTTGAAAATCCTGATTCCATTTCGAAGCTCGTGCTGTCGAAAGGGCTTGACTCCGGCACGGCCTTCGAAATTCTATCAATCGACATAGCCGACGTTGACGTTGGTAAGAATATCGGAGCTGTTCTCCAGATGGATCAGGCAAATGCCGACAAGAATATCGCCCAGGCCAAGGCTGAGGAACGTCGTGCCATGGCGGTTGCCCAGGAACAGGAAATGCTTGCGAAAGCACAGGAAGCCCGTGCCAAGGTCATCGAAGCTGAAGCACAGATTCCCCTCGCTATTGCTGATGCCTTCAGGACAGGCAACCTCGGTGTCATGGACTACTATAAGTTCCAGAACATTCAGGCTGATACCCAAATGCGTGAAAGCATTTCCAAAGGAAATTCACCACGGCAGAAGGGTGGGATCAGCGACAAGCCCACAGAAGGCAACAAGTAGATTTCTCGTAGCAATTATTCCAGCCCGGATCATTAGATCCGGGCTTTTTTTGTTCCATGATGTAAATAGCCACCCAAAATACCTTGTTACATCAGGCTTAGCTGATCGGTTTCACAAATGAAAAATCACCAGGCGACAATCCACAACATGCAACATATGTATAAGATCACATCTCCATAACCCATAATATATTTACGTAATACACAGTAAAACAATAACATAGAATAATCACTGATAGATCACAGATGTAAATAACAGTATATGGTGTAGAAATGTAAATAGCATTACATATGTGAATATCAATTACATTTGTGTACGCGTAACATTTGTAACAGATTACAGGTATAAAGCCACATCTGTAACGCAATAAACTGCATGATTGAACGAATACAATTAATACTTCAGACCAAGAGCCTGAGTCCGGGAAAGTTCGCCGACGAGATTGGCGTTCAGAGGTCCTCCGTATCGCACATACTTT
>JANJUO010000124.1 GCA_024710535.1 bacterium | reverse complement strand
AATCAGCAAGTGAATCTGTTACTATGCGGTTAATTTCTTCAGGCATAGTGCGATCATAACTGCGTAAACCAGCTTCAAGATGAATAATTTTTATTCCCAATTTTGCGGCAACAATCGAGCAAGCCATTGTGGAATTAACATCACCAACAACGAGAATTGCATCTGGCTTTACTTCTGCGGCAACGTCATCGAATTTTTCCATAATTTTAGCAACTTGCTTAGCATGTGTATCGGAGCCAACACCAAGATAAATATCGGGCTTACGAATATTTAATTCTTCGAAAAACAAAGAGGACATTTTTTCATCATAATGCTGACCTGTATGAAGCAAAAGTGGCTCAATTTTGCTACTTTGCTCCATTGCTGTCATCACAGGAGCAATTTTCATAAAATTTGGTCTTGCCCCAACTACATTTATAATTTTCATTTTATAATTTCAATTTTATACAAACTCAAAATTACCAAAATAATTGCTATTATTAAAATTTAGGAGAAAAATTATGTGTTTAGTTTGAAAATTGAATAACTACAATGCTGTATTGAAAATGTTTAATTTGTTTGTGATTGAAAAAATAAGTAATTTATTAATAATATACTTATTTAATTTGATAGAAAGAGTAAAATTATTTTCGGTTGAGTAGTTTCTTTTTTGAAAAATAATCTTTGTTTGTATAATCTTACTTTATTAATTTTACATTTTACAATAATTCTAATTATTTAATGTTAATTTATATAACAATAACATCAATAATCATACAGCTTACAAGTTCCTTTCTTGCTATTAAACTAATAAAACTAACCAATCACTCCAAAGCATGGATTTTGATTTCGATTGCTTTGTTTTTGATGGCTACAAGGAGAATGATAATCCTGGCTGTTGCCGGTGGCGATGATCTAAATCTGTGGATTGATTTGCTCGAAGTAAATGGTTTGATAATTTCTTTACTAATGATGTTTGGAATGTTGAAGATCAAAGAGCTTTTTCAAAAAATTCAGATTTATTCGCAACAACAGCAAAAATTAACTGCAATTGTTGAAGAAACTTCCGATTATGTTGGCACTATTGATGCAGATTTAAATTTAGTTTATATAAATAAAGCAGGCAGAGAATTGATTGGATTGGATGAAAATACGGATTTAAAAGGGAAAAATTTAGGATTTATTCATAGTAAAGATTCTGTGAAATTTTTGCAAAATTATGCCATTCCAA
This sequence comes from bacterium, assembly GCA_024710535.1. Classification (GTDB taxonomy): domain Bacteria; phylum Bacteroidota; class Ignavibacteria; order Kapaibacteriales; family UBA2268; genus JANJUO01. The sequence goes on along the minus strand of JANJUO010000124.1, from coordinate 5,931 downwards.
CTGCGATTGAGAATAAGGGTTGGAAAGGAGAAAATTCCTTCATTAGATCTGATGGCTCTGTAATTTTTGTTTCGCAGGTGATATTGCCACACTTCGACCATAATAATAAACTAATTCAAATTTCTACAATTTGTCGAGATATTTCTAATGAAAAGAAAATCAAAGACGAGCTGATTGATATCAACGAAACTAAAGATAAATTTTTCTCTATTATTGCTCATGATCTAAAAAGCCCATTAGGAGCTGTCAAGTCAGCAATGGAATTTTTGATTTCTGAATTTGATTCATTGAGCAGTGAAGAAACTAAAGAGTTATTGGAAAGTATGAATAGTTCTATAAAAAATGATTATGCACTACTCGAAAACCTTTTGTATTGGTCAAGATTGCAAATCAACAAAGGGCAATTCACAAAAACGCAAATCAATCTATTTACCATTATCCAAATAACTGTGGATTTGCTTGAAAAAAATGCCCAAAAAAAGAATATCGCCATAGAAATTGATATTGATAATAAAATTGAAGTATATGCTGATGCTAATATGATTCAAATGATAATTCGAAATTTATTAACAAACGCAATTAAATTTAGTCAATTTGATAGTAAAATTATTATTGCTGCTAAAGTCAATAATGAAGTTGTTACAATGAGCGTTCAGGATTTTGGAGTGGGCATACCTAAAGAAAAAATTACCGAATTATTCAAATTTTCGAAGATTTACTCTACTGCAGGTACAAATAACGAAATTGGAACCGGGCTTGGATTGCATTTATGTTTTGAATTTTTACAAAAACATTCCGATGATAATTTCAAATCTGATATTTGGGTAAAAAGCGAAATTGGCAATGGAACCACATTTTATTTTACATTGCCCACCAAACAATCTTATTAACAGTATGCTGAAATGTAATTATTTGCAATTTTTAAATTAAAGATTAAAGATTGAATAGATCCAATTTGTTATATTTGTAATTGATTTTTTATGTATTCTATAATTTTATGTTGAAATTTCTTTCGATAAAAAACTTTGCTATAATTGAAAATGTTGAGATTGATTTCTCTGCAGGTTTTAATGTTATTACAGGCGAAACCGGCTCGGGCAAATCTATTCTGATTGATGCTTTATTGCTTCTTTTGGGAGAGCGTGCCTCTTTGGATATTATTCGTCCACCTGCAAGCAAAGCCGTATTAGAAGCATCATTTGAAACAAACAATAATGAGAAAATAAAAGAAATTTTAGATGAGAATGAAATTGAATTTTTTGATGAGATTCTGATTAGAAGGGAGATTTCTGCAAAAGGATCCAGAAATTTCATTAATGATAGTGCTGTATCTTTGAATGTTTTGAAAAATATTGGAAATATGCTTATTGATTTTCATGGTCAGCATGACAATCAAATTCTTTTGAATCCCGAAAAACATATTGAATTGCTCGATTTATTCGGCAGTTACGACGATATAACAAAAGATTATAAACAAGTTTACTCTGAATTAAATACCACGATTTCTCAATTACAAAATCTAATCAAAAAAGAAAAAGAATTAAAGCAAAATCTAAAATTTTTGAAATTTCAATTTGATGAAATTATGAAAGTTAATCCTATAGAAAACGAAGATGAACTTATAGAAAACGAATTAAATATTATCGAAAATTCGGAATTACTGCATAATTCAACTGCTGAAATTTATGAAAATTTATATAATAGCGACAATTCCGCCTTTAATTTGCTTGCAAATATTCAGAAATCGCTTGGGAATTTGAATGAAATTGATAACTCATTCTCGGGATATGTTGAAGAATTAAAATCTGCAATTACTGTAGTAAAAGAAATCGCTTCTTTTGCAAAGACTTACAATGATAAAATTGATTTTAGTCCAGAAAGAATTGACGAATTAAGAAACAGAATTTTCCTTATCAATACTCTGAAGAAAAAGTATGGCTCAATTCAAGAGATTCTGGCGTTGAAATCAAAATTGACTATTGAATTAGATTCAATCGAGAATTTCGATTATGAAATTGAGCAATTGAACGTTAAAATTAATCAATTAAAAAAAGAATTAAAAATAATTGCCTTAAATCTATCTAATGTTAGAAAAGAAAAAGCAATAATACTTTCTGAACAAATCAAGAAATTACTAATGAATTTGGGTATTAATTATCCTAATTTTTATGCTGATTTCAAATTTAATGAAGTCAACGAAAACAGTTTGAAAGTAATTGAAATTGATGGCAGGAAAACTGAATTTGCAAGTAACGGGATAGACACTGTTGAATTCTATTTTTCAGCAAATCAGGGAGAGAGTCCAAAGCCGCTTTCACTTGTTGCTTCAGGCGGTGAAATTTCCAGATTAATGCTATCAATGAAAACAATTTTAGCGGATAAAACCGATTTTCCAACCTTAATTTTTGATGAAATTGATACCGGAATAAGTGGCAGAATTGCTCAAAAAACAGGCATAGCGATGAAGAATTTGGCTATGAATCATCAAATAATTGCAATTACGCATTTGCCGCAAATTGCCGCATTGGGAAATCTGAATATCGTTGTCAATAAAATCGAGCAAGCTGGCAAAACATACACAAATGCCAAAATACTGACTGTAGATGAGAAATTAATGGAAATTGCAAAAATGCTGAGTGGCGAGTCAATCTCAGATAGTGCAGTAGAGTCTGCAAAAGAATTAATTAATTTTGCCTGATTAAAAAATCCAAAGATGAAATATATTGCTATTATATTAATATTATTGAATTTTGTCTATTCTCAAAAGAGCAACAAAAGTGTTAATGCTGTTAGAATTGAGGATAACTCTATTATCCTTGATGGAAAACTCGATGAAAATATTTGGAAAAATGCCGATATTGCTACTGATTTTTTATTGAAAGATCCAATTGAATTCAAGCCCGAACAAGAGAAAACCGAAGTAATGTTTGCTTACGACAGCAAGTCTTTCTACATCGGCGCAAAAATGCAGAAATTCAATCCCGAAAAAATTATTTCACTTGTTTCAAGAAGAGATAATTCAACAAATTCAGAAAGAATTATCGTAACAATCGACACTTATAATGATCAAATTACTTCCTATACTTTTGCAGTTACCGCAACAGGCGTAAGAATTGACTATTATAATTCAAGCGATAATGAATATGATAGGGATTATTCTTATGATCCTGTTTGGACGGTAAAAACCGATATTGGCGAGGATTGCTGGACAGCAGAATTCGAAATTCCCTTTTCGCAATTACGATTCAACAACATTACCGAACAAATTTGGGGTCTTAATATGAATCGCTGGAATCCTACAACAGCAGAGGATTCATATTGGGTTTTGATACCGAAAAATTCGTTTGGCTGGAGTTCGAAATTTGGAACAATTACCGGTTTGCGAAATGTTGTTCCATCTTCAAGAATTGAAATATTGCCATATTTTTCTGGATCTTATCAAATTTTGCCAAAAAACGAAACTTCAAATCCATTCTACAAGGAAAATGATTTTTCTGCAAGAGGTGGGATGGATGTAAAAATGGGGCTCGGCTCGTCCTATACTCTCGATGCAACCATTTATCCCGATTTTGGACAAGTTGAGGTTGATCCGGCAGTAGTAAATTTATCAGAATTCGAAACAATTTATGATGAAAAAAGACCTTTTTTCCTTGAAGGAGCAAATTTGTTTTCATCATCAAGATCATTCTTCTATAGCAGAAGAGTGGGCTCAGCCCCGAAATTCAGAAATTCCGAAGATTTTATAGAAATTCCACATTATACCGATATTTTAGGTGCCGCAAAGATTTCCGGCAGAAACAATTCCGGATTTTCTTTTGCATTTTTGTCATCGCTGACAAATTCAATAGAAGGGAAATTTCATAATTTAGGAAGCGACTCCACATACACTATGGAAGTAGAGCCAATGTCGCTTTTTAATGTGTTGAGTGCACAAAAAGAAATAGATCAAAATGGATCCACAATCAAATTTCTACAAACTTCCACCGAAAGATTTTTTTCTGAATCACATTTGCAAGAGCAGTTGCACCAAAGAGCATATACTGGCGGACTTGAGTATTTAATTAGATTTAATCAAAGCGATTATGAAATTGGCGGTGATTTCGGCTATAGTTACGTTCATGGCAGTAAGCAGGCAATTCTTCAAACACAGAGATCGAGTGCGCATCTTTTTCAAAGACCTGATGCTGAATTTTATCAAATTGATCCCGATAAAACAGATTTGAGCGGCTTGGCAGGTTCGTTTAGAATCGCAAAAAGAGCAGGCGAAAATTGGCTATGGAATTTTTCGGGTAGTTTCATTAGTCCTGAATTTGAATTGAATGATGTGGGCGTTTTGCATCGAGCAGATGACATTAATACGAATGCAACATTAACTTATCGAGTTATCGATCCGGGAGAAATAATCAAGCAATATAATTTGAATCTTTACGCTGTAAACTCTTTGAATTTCGAGGGGATCACCACCGGCAGGGCAGTTTCATTAAGCTCAACAATTGGATTTACAGATTACTCAAATGCTGTTATTCAAACATCTTATGATTTCGAATCCTTTAGTTTAAGTAAAACTCGTGGCGGACCATTGATGAAAAATGCTTCAAGAAACAATTACAAAATTGGGTATAGCAGTGCTTGGTCTAAGCCCTTTCAATATACTTTGAATTTATTATATGCAAGTACTTCGTTAAATGATGATTTTTACTCGGTCAATGGAGAATTTTCATTAAAGACGCTTGGCAGATTGGAAATTAAGCTTTATTTTTCATATAGCAATAACGAAGATAGCCGCCAATTTATTAATTCAATGCCTGCAGAAGATACTGAAACTTTTGGTAGAAGATATGTTTTTGGAAAGATTAGACAGCAAACATTTTCTCTTCCTGTCAGGTTCAATTATGCATTTAGCACGGATATTAGTTTGGAACTTTATGCCGCACCGTTTATTTCGGTTGGGAAATATTCTGAAATTGGAGAATTGGCAAAGCCATCAACATACGATTTGAATATTTATGGATTGAATGGTTCGACTATAAAATTAAATTCTGAAAATAAATATGAAATCACAAAGAACAACGAAAAATTCTTTATCACAAATCCTGATTATGAATATATATCATTCAGAAGTAATTTTGTCTTAAAATGGGAATGGTTGCCAGGAAGTACGATGTTTTTTGTTTGGCAAATCAACAAAAATCAATATGAAAATAGTTACAATGAAATCTCAGCAAATTCATTTTTCGATTCGATTTCAAAAGAAGGACTAAATTCATTTGCATTAAAAATCAGTTATTGGCTGCCAATTAATTAAATTTTCACAAAGTTTAGACAATAAATAAAGTCACAGTAACTACTCAGCCAAGTTAAACAAATTGACGGATTCTATCAAATTGCATATATGAATATTAAAAATAAAAAAAGAATTCCTTGAAATTCCTAACGGGATTTTAAATGAATTTTCATTTTGCAAATATCTGTATTTCGATAAGATATAACGTTTATTTCTTCGAAATAACAAAGAACTCAAAAATTTTCAAAGAAGTTGTGAAGTTACAAAATTATTAATTTAGAAACATTTTTGTATTAAATCCGTTTATCGAAAAAGTTTTTGTAAAATTAATTTTATTATAATATGAAAAAAATATTTTCAACCATTTTGATACTGATTTCTTTCAGTATTCTATCTTTTGCTCAAGAGAATCTAACTTATCAAAAGCCATCCAAAGAAATTTTGGCGCTTGCCGATTACGAACGACCACCATCCGTTTCGATGGATAGCAAGAAAGAATATATTCTATTTTCTTTTAGAAACACATATAAAACTCTTGATGATTTGAATCTAAAGGAACTTCGTCTTGGCGGATTGCGTATTAATCCAATCACCAATATTTCTTCAACAGTTACTTACATAAATAATTTAAAAATTAGAAAGTTAAC
>JANJUO010000093.1 GCA_024710535.1 bacterium | reverse complement strand
TTTCTTATAAAAATATAAGTATATTTTCAAAAGTATTCATGTTTGCAGTGATGTTATTCTACATTGCAGATTATTGGATTGCCGATTATTTTTTTTATGCATTATTCATATTGCATCCACAGCAATTATTAGTTGATTTCGAAGTTTGGCGGCTTGTAACTTTTCCTTTAGCCCCAAACTCTTTCGAATCATTTATCTTGTTTTCGCTTACATTTTATTATATTTCATCGAAATTAGAACTGCTTGTCGATAAAGTCAGATACCCATTCTGGCTTCTGACTATTGTGTTTTTGCAGGGAATTGTGATGACATTGTTTTATTGGAATCAGGACGTGCAAATTCACGGTATGGAAGGGATTTCAATATTTGTGCTTTCATTTTATACTATGCTACAGCCCAAAGCAAAAATTGATTTTTTGAAATTTAATAATATTCCGGTAATTTACTTTTCGGGTGCTATTTTTGCTGTTTGGCTGGCTTTGAAAATCTCTTTTACGATGGGCAATTCTCCAGTTTTGTTAAGGGATTTACTTTTTGCCGCTTATGGATTTATAGTTGCGTTTCTGATTTATATTCAAGTGAAATTCTCACAGAAAATGATAAAAAAAAGAAGAATTAAGGAACCTTTAGCGGTTCCCGTCACTCCTTCAGAGGAGTTATCTCTTGTTATGAGTTCAACCGGAAAATTCAAAAGACAGCATCAAAAGCAAAGAGACGAATGTCCCGAAGATGAATATTACACTTACACTCTTACCAATGATGAAGAAGAGAACGAACGCAAGTTGAATATAATATTGGAAAAGATTCATTCTACAGGAAAAGACTCGCTTAATTTTTGGGAAATGAAATATTTGAAAGAATATTCCGAGAGTATAAAAATCTAATTTGCATATATTAAAAATATTAATTAATTTGTATTATTAGATATAACCAATCAAAAAATTAGTCTTTGTTAAAAAATTTTCATAAATCTTGCAATTCAATAGAAATCAACTGCTTATAATTCATAAACAAATAAATGTTTATTTTTGTAAAATAATATTTTTTTCTTATCAAGAATAAATTTTAAAAATAAATCGTTTGTTTGTTGTTTTTATTTTGTTGATTAAAAATAATTGCTTAATTTTATTAATGTGTTAAATTTTGAGTTTGAAAAAATGTCTGTAATTATAGTATTGATACTGTCGAGTTTGTCTGTTGCGATTATTTTTATGATTTTATTCTTGTGGGCAATCAAAGGTGACCAATTTGAAGACACATATACGCCTTCAGTTAGAATACTTAGTGATGATAAATAGAGATTTAAATAAATATTAATTAATAATTTTTTTTATAAACACAGGGTTTTATATGAGCAATGATACTGTATTGAATCAAAGCAACACCGGTTATGAGACGTTTAGTTATAACAATACTCTGACCAAATGGTTTGCTTATGCCACAATACTCTGGGGTGTAGTAGGATTTTTGGTGGGTATAATTATTGCATTACAATTAATCATACCAACATATTTCCCATCACTCGATTTTGGAATACCATACATCTCGTTTGGTAGATTACGTCCTTTGCATACAAATGCTGTTATTTTTGCGTTTGTGGGCAATGCAATTTTTATGGGTATTTATTACTCGCTTCCGAGATTAGTCAAAGCTGAAATGTGGAGTAAGTTGCTGGGTAATCTTCATTTTTGGGGCTGGCAGATTATTATCGTGCTTGCCGCAATTACATTTCCTTTAGGTATCACAACAGGTAAAGAATATGCCGAATTAGAATGGCCTATTGATATTCTTGTTGCTGTTGTATGGGTCATTTTCGGTATAAACATGATTATGACTTTGATAAAAAGACGCGAAAAACACATGTATGTTGCTGTATGGTTCTACCTTGCTTCATGGGTAACAGTTGCAGTATTGCATATCGTGAATTCACTTGCAATTCCTGCAACATTATTCAAAAGCTATCCGATTTATGCAGGTGTTCAAGATGCGCTGGTACAATGGTGGTATGGTCATAATGCGGTTGCATTCTTTCTAACTACTCCATTCCTTGGTTTAATGTATTACTTTATGCCAAAGGCAGCAGAGCGTCCGGTTTATTCATACAAATTGTCAATTATTCACTTCTGGTCTTTGATATTTTTATATATTTGGGCTGGTCCTCACCATTTGCTTTATTCTTCATTGCCTGATTGGGCACAATCACTTGGTATGGTATTTTCATTAATGCTTATTGCTCCATCTTGGGGTGGTATGATTAATGGTTTGCTTACTCTTCGTGGTGCTTGGGACAAAGTTAAAGAAGATCCTATTCTGAAATTCTTGGTTGTTGCTGTTACCGCTTATGGTATGTCAACATTCGAAGGACCTATGTTATCAATCAAGAGCGTTAATGCTATATCCCACTTTACAGATTGGACAATTGCTCACGTTCACGTAGGTGCTCTTGGTTGGAATGGCTTTATGACATTTGGTATTTTATATTGGTTGATCCCAAGACTTTTTAGTACAAATCTTTATTCAAAGAAGATGGCTAATGCGCATTTCTGGATAGGATTTATTGGAATTATAACTTATGCAGTGCCATTGTATTGGGCTGGTGTTACTCAAGGTTTGATGTGGAAACAATTCTCACCAGAAGGTATGCTTGTTTATGCTAACTTCCTTGAAACAGTTACTCACCTTGTTCCAATGTATGCAATTCGTTTGGTAGGTGGTACATTGTTCTTTACTGGTGCTTGTATTATGGTTTATAACTTGGTGAAAACAATCAAGCAAGGTACATTCCTTAAAGAAGAGCATGTTAAAGTTGCAAAAGCAGTTCATACAGCAGAAGATAAACCAAGCCACAGATGGCTCGAAGGCAAGCCAATTCCATTTTTGATTGGTTCACTTCTTGTTGTTCTTGTAGGTGGTGTTATTGAAATAGTTCCTATGCAAGTAATCAAATCGAATATTCCAACAATTGCAAGTGTTCAGCCATATACACCTCTTGAACTTCATGGTAGAGATATTTATATTAGAGAAGGTTGCTATACCTGCCACTCACAATTAGTACGTCCATTCCGTTCAGAAACAGAAAGATATGGCGAATACTCAAAATCTGGCGAATATGTTTATGACCATCCATTCCAATGGGGCTCAAAACGTACAGGACCAGATCTTCATAGAGTTGGTGGAAAATATCCGCATGCTTGGCATTATCAGCACATGTATGATCCTGCGGCAATTTCTCCGGGCTCAATTATGCCAAGATACCCTTGGCTTCTCGACCATTCTTATGATGTAACTACAACAGGCGCAAAGATAAGAGCAATGCAATTCTTAGGAGTTCCATATCCTCAAGGTTATGATGCTGTTGCAAACGAAGATGTAAAAACTCAGGCACAATTAATCGTTGATGATTTGAAAACTGCCGGTATTGAAACCTCCTCGGACAAAGAAATTATTGCACTTATTGCATACTTGCAAAGATTAGGCACAGATATTAAGAAATCAAAAGTAAAAGTACAGTAATAGGAAATTAATTATGTTCAGACAAATATTCGAGCATATTGAAGGTATAATCTACTTACCAATATTTTCATTATTGTTTTTCTTTATTTTCTTTTTGGGTGTATTGTTTTTTGCACTTAGATTAGATAAGCGTTTTGTTACTTATATGGGTAATTTACCCTTAGAATCAGATAAAAATATTAATAATTATAATTCTGAAGGAGAATAATATGGCTAAAGTTGAGGATAGATTATTAGACCATAATTATGATGGTATTTTGGAATACGATAATCCACTTCCGGGATGGTGGGTATGGCTTTTCATATTAACAACAATTTTTAGTTTTATTTATATGTTCTATTTCCATCTTGCAGAAGTTGGTGAATTGCAGGCACAGGAATATATTTCTGAAATCAAAGCTGCGGAAGCGTCAGGTGGAACTCTTGCTCAAAGAAACGAAAAACTATGGGCAAAAGTTCAGTATGTAGTATTAGAAGATGATGCCGCTTTGAATCAAGGAAAAGAAATTTTTGTGAAAAATTGTGTTTCTTGCCATGGTCCTGATGGCGGTGGTGGTATCGGTCCTAATATGACTGATGATTTCTACCTACATGGAAAAGGTATCGAAGCTACTATGAAAACCGTTATTAATGGTGTTCCTGAAAAAGGAATGGTTAGCTGGAAAGCAATTTTGAAACCAGACGAAGTACAAAAAGTATCAAGTTATGTTTTATCTTTGCACGGCAAAACAGCCACTAATCCAAAAGCACCACAAGGTGTTGAAATCAAATAATTGATTTCGCTTGATTAATAAGAAAACCTTCCGATGCATAATCGGAAGGTTTTTTTGTTTGAAACCAAACTGTAATTGTTCGATTCGATACACTTTGCTAAATCACGGTTTTGTAAAACATTGCCGAAAGTTCATCATTTCATTTTTCTTAACCGTAGTATCTATTTCGCTACTTTTTTTATTGATGAATATGATTTTTTGAATGATTTATGATTTTTTCTTTTTAATAATATCCAAAAAATCGTTAAATTGGTATAGTTTTGTCAATTAATTGAAAATTAACTTATGTATTCAAATTTATATTCTGCCGCTGTTTATGGGATTAATGCATTTGTTGTTGAGATAGAAACACATTTAGATAATGCTTTGCCAAGTTTTTCGATTGTTGGATTGCCGGATTCTGCTGTGAAAGAATCACGCGAAAGATGTTCTGCCGCAATCAAAAATTCCGGTTTTGTTTTCCCAAATAAAAAAATTACAGTCAATCTTGCTCCTGCTGACATACGAAAAGAAGGTAGTGCTTTTGATTTGCCGGTTGCATTGGGAATATTATCATCACTTAGAATTATTGAACATGAAAATTTGGCAAAAACTTTAATTCTTGGCGAACTTGCTCTTGATGGAACTCTTCGCCCGATTCATGGTGCTTTACCAATTGCAATCGAAGCCAAAGATAAATCTTTCGAAAGAATTATTCTTCCGGTAGAAAATGCTGATGAGGCGGCTTTGATTGAAGAAATCGAGGTAATTCCAGTGGCAAATCTAAAGGAAGCTGTTGATTTTCTAAATGGCGATATAAATATTGATGCACGAAAAGTTGATATTGATTTGCTTTTCAATCAAGATTTTAATACAAAACTGTTTGATTTGGCAGATGTGAAGGGGCAGGAAAATGTCAAAAGAGCGCTGGAAGTTTCTGCCGCAGGTGGTCATAATATTTTGCTGATTGGTCCTCCGGGCTCGGGCAAAACGATGATTGCAAAAAGAATTCCATCGATTTTGCCGCCTTTAACAATTAATGAATCGCTCGAAACTACAAAAATTCATTCTGTTGCAGGAATGTTGCCGAAAGATGCGGCTCTTGTTAGTGTGCGTCCATTTCGATCGCCACATCATACAATTTCTGATGCCGCTTTAGTAGGTGGTGGAATGGGTAAAATTCGACCCGGAGAAATTTCACTTGCTCATCACGGTGTTCTATTTATGGATGAATTGCCGGAATTTGCCAGAAATGTGCTTGAAGTGCTTCGTCAGCCACTTGAAGATAAGAAAATTTCAATTTCTCGAACAAAAATGGCAGTTGATTATCCTGCAAATTTTATGCTTGTTTGCTCGATGAATCCTTGTCCATGCGGCTCTTATGGCGATCCGACCAAAGAATGTACCTGCACACCACAGAAAATCCAAAATTATCTTGGAAAAATTTCTGGTCCATTGCTTGATAGAATTGATATTCACGTGGAGGTTCCTGCTGTAAAATATCAGGATCTGTCCTCAAATCGTTTGGGCGAGCCATCGGACAATATTAGAAAACGCGTGATTAATGCCAGAAAAATTCAGTCTGAAAGATTCAGCGACTCAAACTCTTTCAAAAATGCAGATATGAGTTCCAAAGAAATTCGTAGTTATTGCAAATTGGATACTGCCGGTCAGGATCTTTTGAAATTGGCAATGAACAAACTTGGACTTTCCGCACGTGCTTATGACCGAATTTTGAAAGTTTCAAGAACAATTGCAGATTTGGCACAAAGTGAAAATATTCGTACCGAGCATATTAGTGAAGCAATTCAATACCGCAGTTTGGATAGAGAATATTGGAAGTAAATTTCAAATTGAAAATTTCCAAATTTTAAGAAAAATGTCTTTATGTGCTTCAAATAGATGCTTTTTATGCACTTCAATAGTGTTTAACAGCGTGTCAATAGTGTTTAACAGCGTGTCAATAGTGTTTAACAGCGTGTCGATAGTGTTTAACAGCGTGTCAAAAGTGTTTAACAGCGTGTCAAAAGTGTTTAACAGAATGTCAAAAGTGTTTAACAGCGGGTCAATAGTGTTTAACAGCATGTCGATGATGTTTATCGGTATGTCAAAAGTGTTTAACAGCGTGTCAATGGCGTTTAACAGCGTGTCAATGGCGTTTAACAGCGTGTCAATTACACTTAACAGTATGTCAATTACTCTTATCAGTGCATCAATCTGTGTAACATCAAAAATTCAGCTCATAAGTGTCGATAAACTGTAACTAAGTACTTAGTCACCGTATAACAGCGCTTAGATTCTGTATAACAGCGCTTAGATTCCGTTTAACAGCACTTAAGTTTCGTATTACAGCGCTTAGTTTCTGTTTAACAGCACTTAGGTTTCGTATAACAGCGCTTAGGTTTCGTATAACAGCACTTAGTTTCTGTTTAACAGCGCTTAGTTTCTGTTTAACAGCACTTA
>JANJUO010000081.1 GCA_024710535.1 bacterium | reverse complement strand
AATAATATTTTTTATTTTATCCTGGAGTTTATAAAATGCAAGCAAAAAATGGCGATTATGTTTATGTCCATTATCAGGGCACACTTAGTGATGGCACAGTTTTCGATAGTTCTTACGAATCAGATGAACCATTAGAGTTCGAGCTTGGTTCGGGCATTCTTTTGCCTGATTTCGAGTCGGCAGTAGTCGGAATGGAAATTGGCGAAAAGAAGGAGTTTACAATATTAGCTGAAAATGCTTATGGAAACTATGACGACACATTGCTTTTTGACATCGATAGAGCCCAACTTGATGATGATGGCGAACTCGAACCCGGAGATGAATTAAGAATGGTTTCCGAAACAGACGAGAATGAAGTCATTGATTTAACAATTGTTGAGATTTCTGACACAACAATTACTGTTGATGCAAATCATGAACTTGCTGGCGAAGATTTGAATTTTGCCATTGAATTGATTAAAATAAAAGAGTAATTATCCTTGATTTTTTTAAAGGGGGCTGTCTTAAAAAATAATTTTTTAGACAGCCCAATTTTTTATCTTATCATACTGCTAAGAAAAAGCCAAATTTATTTTGTTTAAATCAGGCAAGAATGTCTAATCTAATATAAAAAAATTGAGATTTAGTAGAACAGAAGTTCTTGTCTGTTGTGAAAATTTAAAATTTTAGCAAATTACTAAATTGCCGAATGAAATAAACTACGATCCTTCCTTTGTGAATTTTTTATTACATTTTTTTTAATTTAAACTAAAAATTTATTTTCAACTTCATTATATTTTTTAAAATGTAATTTTGGAGAATTTATATGTTCAATACAAAAAGCAAAAAAGCATTGATCTTAATTATTATCAATATGCTTGCAGTTTTTTCTTTAACACTATTTGCAAAGGATAACAAAATGGCAGAATCTGTTCATGATTTCACCGTTAAAAATATAGACGGCAAAGATGTAAAATTGTCTGATTATAAAGGCAAAGTATTATTAATTGTAAATGTTGCCAGCAAATGCGGCTATACAAAGCAATATACAGGGCTTGAAGCACTTTATAAAAAATATAAAGATAAAGGATTGGTAATTCTCGGTTTTCCATGCAATCAGTTTGGGGGACAAGAGCCTGGTAGCGAAGCAGAAATCAAAGAATTTTGCTCGTTGAATTACAATGTAACATTTCCAATGTTTGCAAAAATTGATGTGAATGGTGATGACACACACCCATTATACAATTATCTAAAAGACCAAGCTCCCGGCATTTTGGGAACAAAAGCAATTAAATGGAATTTTGCAAAATTCCTTGTTGGAAAAGATGGTAAAGTTGTGGATAGATTTGCCACTCAAACCACTCCCGAAGATATTGATGGAAAAATTGCCGATCTTTTGAAAAAATAAATTTTAAATGTAAATAATTTATATTTTGATGATTCGTTTATAAATCTGAAAATTTTTAATTTCTTATAAATAAGGAAAATATTATGACTGAATATCTTTCTGACGTTGATTTGCAGAAAATCAGTACCGGTATCAAAGGTGCCGAAGATAAAGATAGCATTTTTATTTCGAAAAATGCGATAGATCAAGTTGTTAAAATCAAAACCGAAAACAATGTTCCTGAAGAGTATTTGCTCAGATTGGGCACTCGCTCAGGCGGCTGCTCAGGTATGAACTACATTATTGGCTTCGACAGCGAAGTAAATGATTTTGATAAAGTTATTCCAATGCAGAACTTCAATCTTGTAGTTGACAATAAGAGTTTATTCTATTTGATGGGCGTAACTCTTGATTTCGTTGATGATGTTCATGGCAGTGGTTTTGTTTTCAACAATCCTAACAATATCAAAACTTGCGGCTGTGGTGGCGGCGGACACTAATTTTTAAATATAAATAAAGGAAAAGAATAATGTCTTTTACTCTCAAAGAATTACCATATTCAAAAAATGCTCTTGCTCCATATATTTCTGAAGAAACAATGGATTTTCATCATGGCAAGCATCTTCAGACTTATGTTAACAACACAAATAATTTGATTGCCGGAACAGAGTTCGAAGGCGCTTCAATCGAAGAAATTATTGTGAAAAGCAAACAAGGTCCGTTATTTAATAACGCCGCTCAAGTTTGGAATCACAATTTCTTCTTTGAATGTATGACTCCAAACAGTGCAGGAAAGCCAACGGGCGAATTGATGACATCAATCGAATCTGCATTTGGCTCTTATGAAGGCTTCAAAGATAAATTTGCAAAAACTGCCGCTGGTCAATTCGGATCTGGTTGGGCATGGCTTGTTAAGAAATCTGATGGAAATCTTGATGTAGTTTCATACTCGAATGCTCTAACTCCATTGCTTGAAGATGATAAGAAACTATTGCTTGTGATTGACGTATGGGAACATGCTTATTATGTTGATTACAGAAATGCAAGACCAAAGTTCATTGATGCTTTCTTCGAAGTTATCAATTGGGATTTTGTAGCAAATCAATTATAATCAAATGCAAAACAAAATTTAAAAGCAGGAATTATAATGTTCCTGCTTTTTTGTTTTGTCGCTTGTTATAACCGACACAAAAAAATCGAAGTTGTCCAACAAGTATAATTTTTGGTAATTATTGTCAAACAAGGATGTTTGACCTACTATATTTATATAGACTTAGTAGCACAAGCATCCCTTCTTGTTTCTGAAATTTATACTTATTAGACAAGCACGGAACTTAAAGAATGGCTGATTTTCAGTAAATATTTTTGATTGCTATTTATTTTCTTTTGCTTCTCTGATAGACAATAAAATAAATTACAAAAAGCAAAATCTCACTCAGAAGATAGCTATATGCTATTCCATACACTGAAATATAAGAATATAAAATCATTGAACTGAAAAATGAAAATATAATACTGATTAACATAGCAATATTAACTGAAACTTTGTTTCCATTTGCCACGAGGAACGATTCCATTACAGTATTTAACATAATAGGAATAAAAGACCAACTAAGAATTTTCAAAATATCAGATGCAATGCCGAATTTAAAAGTGATTGCTATCATAAAATCAGACAAATACCACATTGGAAAACTTACCAAGCCACCAATAAATGCAACTACAACAAGACCATTTTTCAGTTCGATTTGCTCACCTTTTTTTATTTTTTCAGAAAAATCAGGTAACAAAATACTCAATAATGCCCATGGAATAGAGCGAACAAACGAGATAAATCGGTATGCCGCAGTATAAATACCTTTTTCGGATGAAGTACCAATAATTCCAAGGACATAAAATGCAATTCTATTTTGCAAAACTGTATTCAAATTGAGCAGAACAAAATCTTTTCGTAAAATAAATGATTTTGAGATTTGTATGATTTCTGCTTTATTCATTGATAATGTCAATAATTCATATATCTTTGGAGAGCGAATATTCTGAGTTTTGCCAATAGCATTTTTCAGTAATATTATTTTCAAAAATTCAAGCATTATATAAATCAAAAACAGAAAGAATATACTTTTTGTAATTAAAATTATCGGAATTGCAGTAATTAGCAAAGTTATTGAATAAATTGATTCAACTTTTGAGAGCCGTTTCAATTCGTTTAATGCTCTCAATACAGTTTTGAAATTATATGTTACCGAAGCCAAATAATTATAAGGTATTACCAGCAAACAAACCAAATCCCCAACAGAAAAATAAAAATAAATTAGCATCAATGGCAAAGTTGCTGTTAGAATAAAATTTTTGGATTTCTGTGATTCAAGCATTAGAGGATATACTTTATCGTGATTTGTGGGGATTTCGGTCAGGATTTCATAATCATAACCACTCTCTGCCACCATTCTAAAAAGTGTAGCTGTCATCAAAACAAGACTATATATCCCCAAAGCAGCCGCATCCATAACTCTGCCAAGAACTATACTGATAATCGTAATCGAAATCAATGCGATTAGTTCGATATAGTAATTGATTGAAAAAAGTTTGCTGATTCTTTTTAAATATAATATTTTACTTTCTTTCATTTTGTGCATTTGCTGTTGAATCTGCGGCTTTTTTTATCAAATCTTTCATCTTTTGTTTTTGCAAAGAATCGGTATCTCTAATTACTTTTTTCCTTAATGAATCAACAATCATTGTTAGAACTTTTTGGTCTTCTGTGAAAATTCGCATAGTTTCTTCGGCAAATTGCTGTTCGTTATAACCATTTTTCTGCAAAATTTTCTTTACTTCTGTGGCTTGAACTAATGAATCTTCATAAATTTCACGAGCAATCAACACTTGATAATAAGTATTCGCGAATTTATCATATTTATCAAAATTTTCTGTACAACCTGCTAAAATTATAATAAGCAAAATGCTAAATACAGAATTTTTGATATTAAAAGCTACATTTTTATAAATATTTTTGAATTTAATCATCTTTTTACCCTGTCATTTTAATTAATGAGCATAACAAATTTCAAAATTAACTTAAATTTTCTTAATTTTAATGTTTTTAATTAATGAAATTTCAAAATTGTTAACAAATTCTAAAATATTGCTATTATTCGTAATACTGATTGCCTTTTCATCGCTTAATTCCAAAGAAAAGCAATCTCGTTGGCAGGTGATTCGCAATTGCGAAGAGATAAACACAAATGCCGATGAATTTGCGCCAATTTTGGATATTTACCGAAATATTTTTTATTTTAATTCTGATATTTCGGGCTATTCGATGTTTTATCAAACAAAAATAATTGATTCTTTGCATTTCGATTCGCCAAAACTAACTAAAGGTGATTTGAACCAAGCAAACAACAATCAATGCTGTCTTTCTATTTTATCCGAAAATGAAGCATATTATCAGAATTACCGAAAAACAAAATCATACCCTGTGATTAACATATATAAATTAGGATATGCGAAAAACAGTTGGGCAAATCCATATATAGTTGATTCGCTCAAAAGTGACTTTTATTCAGCATTTCCGGCAGTTTCTTCAGATGGAAAAATTCTTGTCTTTTCATCAACAAGGAATTCCGACAATAATGATATTGATTTGTATATTTCTTATAAATTAAATGATGGCTCGTGGAGCATTCCCGTTTCTATTGATGAACTTAACTCGCCCGGCAACGAAATTACTCCTTTTATTTTGGGAAGTGATACTCTTTATTTTTCTTCTGATGGTCAGGAAGGCACCGGCAAATACGATATTTATTATTCAATCAGAAATGGCACTCAGTGGCAAAGACCTCTGCCATTAACAAGTTTGAATACTGAATTCGACGAAACGGATTTCAAAATTATCAATAATAATATTGCTGTATTTTGCTCGGATAGAGTTGGCGGAAAAGGCAAAGCTGATATTTATTTGGCACAAAGAGAAGAGATTGAAAAAACTGTAATTGCAGAGAGCGATCTCGAAATTTCTCTTCAAGCTCAAACTTTGACTTTGCAAGTAGAAAAGATATTCGAATATAATATCTATCCGCTTATCTTTGCATTCAATTCCAAAGATTTCGACTTACTTTCTATGAAAAACAAACCCGAAATTCTTGATTTGAATATAATTGACTCTGTTTATATGATTTCATTTGATAGAATTTTCGATAGAATTAAAACCAAAAATTCTTCATTGAAAATTTCTTCGGATATTAATCCAAAAATCAAAAATTATCTAAGCAACAATAATATAGATCAAAAAAATATTGAATTTGTAAATATTTCCGAAAATAAAATTTATATTGAAACCACTAATGATGAGATTGCATCAATAATCGAGCTTGGGAAAACAGAATTTTTGGTGAGCCCGCCTGCTTTGGATATTGTCGTTGATGCACGCCCTAAAGAGATAGTTTCTGAAATTGACATAAGTTTGCAAATCGATAGCAAAATCCATAAAATTAAAGAGCATAAAGCCGAATTACCTTTACAATTTTTTGGAAAAACTACCTCATTTGGTGATCAACTTTTCAATGCGAGCAAAGTGTCCATATTTGCCAATGCAAAAACAAATTCCGGAGTTGTTGAAAATCACGAATTGAGCTTCAATGTTATCAAAGAAGAAAGACGTGAGCGAAATTTCAAAACAATAAACAAAGCAAAATTTGAGCAATTTTATGCAATTACGGATTTATATCTTTTTTCGCAAAAGTCCAATTTTGGTAGCGTTTTGAAAGCAATTTCTGAATCTGCGATTTATAGCAAAAATGTTTATATTGATTATTATTCCGAGATTGGAAAATCCAAAGCAGAATTTATGAAAAATGAACTTTTGAAATTGAAAATTGTAAATGTAAAAATAAGAGCGGCAGGATTGCCATTGAATTTAAGATTTGCAGATGTTAACAGCATTTTGTCTATTATGGTTGAAAAGTATTGATATTTATAATATTTATGCTATTTTTGAATTTTAAGATTTAACAAACTTTTTTCGGTTTTTTTGAATAATTAGAGATGGAACAGAAATGTCATTAAAAAATAAAATTGCAACAAGTAATTCGATTCTCACAATCCCTTTGAAATATTTTTTCTATAAATTCAAGAATAAATATTATGAAGTGGACAATTTGATAGAATCATCAAAAATCGAAAATGATATAATTACAATCAAGCTCAAAGATGGCACCATCTTGAAAGATATTGCTTCGGATAAGCCCGCAGAAATTCAATTTACTGATAGAATCAAATTTGGCTGTGCCAAGAAAATGAGCAAAATCCTTGATGTAAACAGATTCTTCTTTATTTACGAAATCATTAGTGAGCTTTTTGTTAATACTGTTCATTTTAAATATTTTGGAATAGACGAAGGTGATGTTGTTGTTGATGCTGGTGCAAATATTGGTGGATTTACTGTTCAAGCTGCAAAAAAAATCGGCAAAAACGGACGGGTTGTTGCTTTCGAACCAAATGAAAGAAATATGAAAGTTCTGCAAATGAATTGCCAAGCAAACAATCTTGATAATGTTATTTTTTGCAATAAAGGGCTTTGGTCGAAAAAAGAAACACTCGAATTTTTCGAAAGTCATCGAAAAGGCGAGCATTCTTTGATTCATAATGACGAGCAACATGATAAATTCAATTTAAAATCAACAAAAATCGAAGTTGATACTCTTGATAATATTCTAAATGAATTGAAAATTAGAAGAGTGAATTTCCTGAAAATGGACATAGAAGGTGCCGAATATCACGCAATGACCGGATCAGAGAATTCTATTCTAAATCAAAATAACATAAAAATTATCATAGAAATTCATCTTGCAGATGGCGAAATGACCGATAAGAAAATTATTCCTCTGCTTAATAAATATAATTTTCATATTTTGGAATCCGGAAGCAATTATAGAATGCCCGTTTTTGCTAAAAAAGGGAAATAATTTTGCATATTATTGTGTTTAATTGTTGTTATTAATTGCAATTTTTAAGAAAGGAATATTGAGAAATCAATCAAAATATTATCGTAGTATATTAATCATTTTTCTTATTTTGATTTTTTCGAAATTTGCAAAATCTGACGAAACATTCCCAATTGTAATTAATCAACTTGATTATTACGAAAATGGCAGATTATTGATCGACTCAAGCAATGGAATTAGCACTTTCTTTTTGAAACCGAATATCGGCAATCAATCTTTGGAAATAAGTCGTTGGACTGGTATCGAAAGAAAAAATGCTCTAAGCACTTCAATTTCTATGAATCATTTGCTCTCATATTTTGCAAATGAAGGTAATTTATATATCCTATTCAAAGATTCAGGCAAAATATTTTTGAATACTTATGATAATTCTCTTAAT
>JANJUO010000080.1 GCA_024710535.1 bacterium | reverse complement strand
CACCCTATGACAGGGAATGATGATTGAGATTTTATTCTTACCATTAGCATTGGCAACTGCTCTAACTGATTTTGGGCTTCCTATCTGGCTTGCTTGCGAATTATATGAAATTGTTGTTCCGTATTTAATATTAGTTAGACTGCTCCAAACTGATTTCTGAAAATCTGTTCCACAAGTTTGGATTGGTATCGAAAAATTCATTCTTTTACCGGAAAAATACTCATTTAATTCGCTAATTGTTTGAGTGATTATAGAATTTTCATCATAGATTACTTGTAGATTGAATGCCTTGCAAATATCTTTAATTTCTTTATTATGTCTTAGGGTGTCATAAAATTCGAGCAATAAAAGGGATGATTTATCCGCTCCCACAAGCATCTCCCCTATTGGAGTATCAATTTTTTTAAGATATAGATTATCCATTTTTCAACTCTGTTAATTCTCTTTCAATTTTATCAATTTTATTAATTTGTCGAAATCGTTCAAACTTTTTTCAATTCTTTCAAAGTCAAAAACTTCCAAACATTGTAATAAATTATTTCCGTATTCCGAAAATTCCTCTAATGTATTTAAATTTCCAACTTCAATAACTTGGTTTGCAAAATCTCTTATCAAGCCAACTTGCCTAACTTTTATTAAATAATTTCTTTTTTCCACCAAGTCATTAGTCAAATATTCAAACAATTTTTTTTCAAGCAAAATCAAATCTTGAGTGCTTTGTAAATTGATTTCCGGCTCAAATTTCTCAATATTAATCATATCTGTTAAGATTGGAACTGTTTGCAGTTTACTTAATGGTACAGTAAAAGTGAATTCGGTTCCATAATTTGGTTCACTTTTGATATTTAGTTTCCCGCCCATTTTTTCAATAAATTCATTAACCAAAACAAGCCCCAATCCGGTACCATTTTCATTAGCTGTGCCTTTTGTAGAAATATTTTCATTGATTTTGAATAGCTTATTAATTCTATCCTGACTAATGCCAATTCCATTATCTTTGACCGATATTTCCAAGCAATTATCAATCTCCTTCACATTTAATTCGACGATACCACCAAAATTTGTAAATTTAATTGCATTTGAGATCAAATTTCTAACAACAGTATTAATTAAATTATAATCAGTATAAATATACGTATTCTGAGCAACATCAAATTTTAAAGAAATAGATTTTTTCGCTGCATTTGATTTGAAAAGCAAGATATTATTTAATGCAATTTCATAAAAATCTATATCAGTTGGAATATTATGGAAAGTACCTCTTTGGGAGCCAGCCCAACCAAGCAAATTTTCGAGCAGATTATACACTTGACGGGCAGAATCATGAAGATTATCAATTTGTGATTTAATTTGCTCGTTATTGAAATTTTTAAAATTTTTATTAAGCAAATCTGTTGTTGCCAAAAGATAATTAAATGGATTTTTTAAATCATGTGAGATTATCGAGAAAAATTTATCTTTTGTATTATTGGCTTCTTTCAAATCATTATTCAAAAGCAAAAGATTTTCTTGAGCTTTGGTAATCAAATTATTTTTTTCTAAAAGCGACAAATTCAAAGACTCCAATTTAGTATTTTGCTCTTGAATTTTCTCATTCATTAAAAGTAATTCAAAATTCTTGCTCTCGATAATACTATTTTTTTCTTTCAAAGTTTTAGACAAAAGAGATTGAATTTTGAATCTGCGATAAAATACAAATGCAAACAGCAAAACGATAATTGAGATAATCAGCAGAAATATTTTTACATTCGATTCATTTTCATTTTCTCTTTGTAATAATTGAATTTGTCTTTCTTTCTTTTCAACATTATATAAAATTTGTAGATGATTTATGGAATTTGCTTTTTTTTCATTGAAAACCGAATCTCCATATATTTTTGATTTATCAAAATAGTCCAATGCTTTATTGTACTCTCCCAATTTTCTATACGCATCAGAAATCAATTTATATGTTCTATGAATTTCGAATTTCGAGCCCAATTCAAGTGCAATACCCAATGCTTCAAAGAAATTTGATATTGCTTTTTGTGGTAAATTTAGTAATAATTGCACTTCCCCAATATTATTCAAAGAACGCAACACATAGATTTTATCTGCAGAAAGTCTATCTAATTCAATCGCCTTTGAGAAATATTCCAGCGATTGATTGTATTTTTCTTTAGTTTTATAAATTGATCCCAAACTATTATAATTGATTGCAATGCCTTTATTATTTTTCATCTGCTGATTCAATAACAGAGACATTTCGAAATAATATTTTGCAGAATCTAAATTATTTAAAAGTGAATAAACTTCACCAATGTTATTGTAATTTATAGCTTCACCAAGCATATTTTTAGAGTATTTTTCCAAATCTAATGCTTTTCTGAAATTTGATAAAGCTTCTTCATGATTATTCAAAAAAGCATTGATATTGCCAATGCTATTCCAAGATGTTGCAATGTTAATGTTATCACCAATATTTTCAGCAATTTTTAAAGCTTTAAGATGGTATTCCAAAGCTGTATTATAGTCATCAAGACGCCTATAAACAACTCCAATATTATTAAGAATGGCGGATTTAAGCCATATTTCAGAACCATTTACTTCTTTTAAAGCCTTAAATAGATTTTCTAAAGCATTTTGATAATCACCTTTATTGCGATAATAATTTCCTAATTTACTATAACTTTCGGCTTTCTTGATATGATTATTCAATGAATCGGATAATTTGATTGCATTTAAATATATTGATATGACTTGCTTTTTGCTAATTGAATCATTATTTTTTGAAATATTTTCAGCTTTGGTAAAAAGCTCATTAATTTTGATTGTATCAGATTGATTTGAATATAAATTTGGGGAATAAAATGATATAAAAATTAAACTTAATATTATTAATTTATTCAAATTTGACAATTTTTCATATTTGTAAATTTCAGTCATAAAATCAATTGAAAATTCTAATTTGTATTCAAAAAGAATTAAATACGAATTACATTAAAATTAGTGTAACTATTGCACAGTTTTGAAAATATTTGATTTACTGGCAACTATTATAAAAACAACAAGGAAACGAGCTATAAAGGTTCCGTCAGTTGTTTACATTAACCAATAATTTGTAGTTTGTTTCAAACGAAAGATCTTACTTGTAAAGTTACTCGAAAATAAAAAAGGGAAGCAAAATGCTTCCCTTTTTCAATTTCATTCAATCAGAAATTATTTTACAACATTGAGTTTTTGCATCAATCTTGCATTACCTGATTGCATTACTACATAATAAACGCCGTTTGAAAGGTTGCTAACGTTGATGCTGATTCTGTTTGAACCAATATTCATTGTGCCATTTGCTACTTCCAATACTTCTTTTCCACTTACATCTGTAATAACGATTCTTACTACTTCTGATGTTGGTACGTTTAATGTCAATTCTGATACTTCGTTTGATGGATTTGGAGTTAAGCCACTCATAACAAAGCCGTTCATTGTTTTGTCTGTTACATCGCTTGTTCCAGTTGTTACAACAACTGTTACTTGTGCTGAGGTTACATTACCGCAATTATTTGTTGCAACAACCCAATATTTGCCTGCATCTTCTGGAGTTGCACCTGTTTTTGTGAATGATTTGCTTGTGCCAACAACTTTTCCGTTCATATACCATTCATAAGTTGCGTCAGTTGCATCATTCAATTCAACATCAAGAGTAAAGTCTTTGCTTACTTGTACTTCAATGTTTGTTGGTTGTGTTTTGATTGTTGGTTTCAAATCAACTGCTAATGTTGCATCTGCTGATTTTTCCATAACTGTTGTACCAACTAATGATACTTCGCAATAGTAAGTGCCAGCATCTTTGCTATCTACACTATAGAGTGTTAAATGGCTTGATTTTGTGCCAGTTGAGTTTGGAGTTTCAGCAACTACCGCACCATCTTTAAACCATTGGTAAGAAATTGCTTTTGCACTTGGAGTTGTTGCTTCGATTGAGAAAATCACATCATCGCCTTCGCAATTTGTTGTTGCTGTTGGTTGTTGGTTGATTGAAAGAGTTAAATCTTCAACTTTCAATTGACCTTTTGCTGTTGTTGCTGTTCCACAAAGACCAGTAATTACTGCATAATATTCACCTTCATCTGCTGAAATGAAGCCTTTGATTGTCATCAAATTGCTCTTTGCACCTGCTGTACGTTTGTCGTCTGCTAATGCAACATCGCCACCAGCTCTAACTTTAAACCATTGAATTGAAATTTCATTCAATTTCAAAGCATCTTCAACTTTTCTGCCATTTACATG
>JANJUO010000077.1 GCA_024710535.1 bacterium | reverse complement strand
ATTGGGAATAAACTCGTTAAAGGAAAATTACCCCAATTCAATTGTGGAGAAACAGCGCAGTACAGCACTTTTCCTTGTCCAATTCGCGACTCAGCCAAAAATGCTCCATCATTCATTTTAATTATACTCTGACCAGATTTTGCCGGAAATGCTTTAAATATTTCAGGCGATTCGATATTCTTCTTTGAATCTGTTTCACCCAAAAATACGCCTTCAAACAATGGATGAATTTTGTCAATATCAGATATTCTTGCTGGCAATGAACTTGTATATCTTTTCTCAATAACCGGACCAAAGCCAAATTTATTGAGATTTATTGATAAATTTTCAGGATTTTCATCATTTGCAAAAATAAATAATGAGCCGCCATTAGCAATAAATTGATTTAATCTATTCAAATCAGAATCGTTAACTTCTTTGAAAATAAGCAAAATATCTGTGGAATTCAGATCCAAAGAATTTATACTTTGATTAGGAGATTGAAATACAAATTTGCTGTAATCATCGCTTAAGTATGATTTCAGTAATGAACTTACAAATTTTAATTGATTATTATCCCCAACCAACCCAATTTTTGGAGTTTCCGGTATAATAAACCCATAAAATCCTTTATTATCAATATCCAAAGCATCACTTTCAAGTTGGAGTTCGGCAGAAATTGCACCTGAGGATTGGGCAGTTGCTGAAATTGAAACAGAACGAACTTCCCCGGCAGGAATATCCAAAGACCTTTGGGCTACCTTCTGATTGTTAAAAAGCATACTGACAATTGCGCCATTTGAACTGTTTTTTCCATTGTTTCGGATAGTAACTTCCACTTCAACAAGTCGATTAACTTGAAATATTTTCGAAATAACATTCACAGAATCAATAGATAAATTTTGAATATCTGATTTGGAATCATATCCAATAGGTATCAAATAAAATCCAATATCCTGACTAAAAATTTTCGATGAATCCTGATTTGTTTCAATAATATTTTTTTGAAAATCAGATATAACAAATAATTCTTTATTTATATTTTGAGCATTATTCAATAGTTGTTCCGCAAATTTCAAACCCGTTTCTATTTTGCTTGGAGTATTGTAAATATTAATTTTATCAATAATTTCCGATGCCAATTCAAAATTTCTGGTAAAGGAATATTGCTCACGATTACCAATGTTTGCCGTCTCGATTATAGCAATTTCATCACCATCTTTCATTTGATTTAATATTTCTTTTGCGGCTTGCTTTGCTTGCTTCAATCTATTTCCACGCTCATCCGAAACTTCCATACTAAATGAGTTATCAAGCAAAACGATCGCACTTGTTTTGGCATAAGACTCAATAAATGGCAGTCTGCCCTGAATTGTAGGTCTTGCAAAAGCCAAAACGGCAAAAATAATGATAAGAGTTCGTAAAATCAGAAGAATTATTTGTTTGAGTTTCAACTTTCTGATTTTAGTTTTTTGAAGTTCCTTGATAAATCTTAAAGTAGAAAATTCAACAGTTTTTAATTTTCTTAAATTTAGCAAATGTAGCAATACAGGTATTGATGCCGCAATCAGCCCAAATAATATGAATGGATTCAAAAAATTCATCAGTCTTCTTTATCTGTTAATAAATTTCTACTAACTTTTTTAAAAAATCTGAGGAAAAAGTATCAAACAAATTATACACCACGAAGCTGAAGCTCCGTGTTACCGTTTCAATATGCAACACAAGGCTTTAGCCTTGTGCAGATTTATTTCAATAATACTTTTTCTACAGTTTCTAAAAGGACGTATTTAAGTTCAAATTGTTTAAAAATGAATATAAAAATGTTGATATTATTTGTTTTTTATACAAGGGCAAATTTCTTTTTTTATTTTTTCATCAATTTTTATATCATCAAATTTTTGAAAATTTCTCACCATACTTTTAACATTTTCATATCCTTTATTAACTCCATCAGTATTATCCATCCAATATTGGAAAGCATCTTCATTTGATAAACCACAGAATTGCATCAAAATTGCTGATGAAACATAGCCTGATTGGTGCCATCCATTCCAACAATGCAAATAAATTGGACCAAGTTCGGGTTTTTCGATAACTGCAATAATTTGCTCGAAAATTTTTCTAATTTGGGCACGTGAATTACCCGAATTTTGAGTATAAATTAATGAATCTTTACCGTTTTCGCTCATATACAACTTTTTGGAATCTTTGAAATTTGTTCCATAAAGATAATTAGCCATAGAAAATCCATTCTCAAGTAAATGAACTAAACCATCTTCTGGCAATGGGTTATGATTATGTCTTTGATTAGATTTATGATAATGATTATTTGCTCCACCACGATACGCAACACCATATAAAATAGTGCGCATATTTCTTGTGCCATACAAATCATCATAACCATTTCCACGATTATCAGTAATCTTTTCATTGGCACAATTAACTTTGAATTTATCTTTATAGAAATTAACTTTTTCGCTCAAAGAATTAAATTGCGAATACGCTAATGTATTGATAAAAATGAACGTTAGCAATATTAAATTATAATTTGTCTTTTTCATGATATTTTTATTAATTATTAAACAAAATTTTTATGTAAATGCTCAACCGCTTAAAAAAAGTTTAGAATTTTAATGAATTCTTGTAAACTCCTTGAAATTTCCAATAGTGATAAATATATTTTTTGATTTATGATGATTTATGTATTTTCAACTACTTTTTACTTGCAATTTCATTAGTAAATAAATTAAAATTATTTATTTTCATATCTTGATATTTAAAAATATTTGGCAATGAAAATACTTCTTTAAATTTCATTTTGTTTTCTTTTTTTTAATTTTTGCACTTTTTAAAATGCTAAATTAATTATAATTTTTATTTACAAACCTACTTAACGAAAGATAATAATAATAATTGTTTGTAATTTTAGTAACTTATTTTATTGTTATTATTAATTTTGTTGTTTTAATGGCTTCAAATAATCAAATATTTTGAACAGTCAAAAGGAATTAGATTTAAAATTGAAAAACAACATCTAAGAATCAAAAACTTTGATTGATACTTTTATTGGAGTTGCATCAATTATTGACAAAAACTAATCATTCTAGACGGATAAAAAAATATTTTGCAGTTGCGTTAAAATCTAAATTCAAAGATGAACCAGATTCAAAACTTTCTTATTTTAGCGGAATAGAAAGAACTGAATTCTGAATTCTCAGCAACAAGAAACATTATCAAGTAAAAGACAATGGAAAAATGCTCCTTGCTTCAAAATTAGTTGGATTAAATTTTGAGCAAATCAAATTTACTATCTAATTTTCAAAATTATTTATTTTTGAAGGTTAATAATTAAAATTTTTTACAATATTCATATTTTTTAAAAAAATGGGCAGAGTTTAATTAATAATACCTTTCGCCTAATTTAATTGTATGGCGGTGTTGAAAATCTGAGAGTATTTTAATAATCATTATGTCTGAAATTCAAAATCTAATAATAAAAAAGGTGGTTATTCTCATAACCACCTTCTTTAATTTACAATCAAATATTATTTCTATTTGGTAATCTGTAATTTTGTAGATACAATTTTACCATTGTGTGTCTTTGCTGTAACTGTGTAAGTTCCTGAATTTAAATAATCTGTATTCAGAATAAATACATTATCGCCATTATTTAGTAATCTTTCATTAAGAACTGTTGCAACTTCCTTGCCTTGCATATCAGTTACCAATATTCCAACAATTTCGCTATTTAAAAGTCCGAGATTGATAGTTGTTGAATTACTTGCAGGATTTGGATATACATCAAGAATCATTGATGCTCCTGAAGTTGCTCCATTTTCATCATCTGTATTGATTGATAGAGGAACTGTTGGTTTAACTGTACCTTCGCTCAAAACTGTTCCATCTTCATCTCTTGTTGTAAATCCAATATCAATTGCTGATTCTCCACCAATTACCGTAATATAAATCGGTTTTACTGATTCACCCGGATTAAGTGATTCTTTGAATTTTACAGTAGTGCTGTTTGGATTGTTGTAATCTTCAACAGGAACCAAGTATGATGCTGTTTTTACAGCTTCATTATTAAATATAGCACGTGTTTCCAACAAAAGTGAATCCGATAATCCAGAACCATAAGCAAGTAATTTTACACCTTTTGGCATTCTAAAATCAACTGATGCAATTGCTCTGTTTGATTTATTTGCATTAGTGAAAGATAAAGCATAAGTTCTTGGTTTGGCTGATGCTTCGGATAGTTCTTCAAATTTATCACCGCCGCTATTTTCAACAGGAATAGATCCAACTATATTCACAAAATCAGTCATTGCTTCTTGGGTGGTACCAATCATGTATTTTATCACAACTGTATTATTCCATCTATCAAATGGAGGATTATTAAAGATTAAATCAAACGAAGCATTTTCGCCTTCAGTTAATTTACCTGAACAATACAAGTATTCATCATTTGCTTCTTTTTTGAAATTAGAAGAAATAGGTGAAAATTCTTCAATATCAATAATTTCTTCAGGATAAAATCCAATTCCAACAATAGTAATTTTCTCTTCGGCAGGTGTATTTTTATCAACTGGCAATTTTAGAGTCAAAACACCTTGTTCTGTTGAAGTCATTTTTAATTGTAATGCAGAACCTGCTTCAAGTGCATTACTTTGAATTTCTTCATATTTTTTTCCGTCAATTTTGCGTTTTATAACATTTCCTGCTGATGCATCAACAGCAATCCAAGGCGATGATTTACGTTTGAGTGTAATGTGAATCAATGTATCGCAAGTAACACATTTCACATCTGTCATTGAAATTCTTAAATAATAGTCTAATTCATCAACTGTAGGATTAGTCCATGATCCACCTAAAGGTGCAGGGAATAATAAACCAATTGTTGTATTGAATGATCCTGTTGTACCAGCATAATTTGTTCCCCATTCTACTTCACGAGTTTTTAAAGTAGGAACTGCGAAACTTGTTGAAGGTGCAATTCCACCGTAGTAACGTAAGCCCGGACCAGTAGGCATTGGAATTGCAACAGCTCCGCCAATATCTCCATAAATTCTTTCCCAAGCACCTACAACGGGAGCAACTTTCCTTCTTGAAGCA
Source organism: bacterium (assembly GCA_024710535.1). Classification (GTDB taxonomy): domain Bacteria; phylum Bacteroidota; class Ignavibacteria; order Kapaibacteriales; family UBA2268; genus JANJUO01. The sequence goes on along the minus strand of JANJUO010000077.1, from coordinate 7,258 downwards.
CTAACAATAGTAGCATTCATTGTTTTGATTGGACGATTTGGAGCAAATGTAATATTCATAGAAATATTATCACCATTTGAATTAACGCCTGTTCTTGTAACAGAATTTACTTTAATTCCTTTGTCGAATCCTGTACAGCAATCCTCGCAAACAGGTGCTTTAATACAAACTCTTTCAGAACAAATCACAACATTTTGTGAATTTCTTATAGTAAATGTAAGACAAATCAAACCATTAATAGGTGTTGCATATTGAATTACACCGTTTAACAATGTTGCAGTATTTAATGGAAGATTAGAAATTACAAATTCAGGACCACCGTTGCTACTAATAGTAATAGTATTTGGCAAAACACCGGACAAATTGGTAATAACATAAGTGAATTGGTATGTAGAGCCACCTTGCTGGTTTGTAGAAAGACAAGATAATCTTGCTTCTTCAATTGTAAGGCATTCTTTTGGAGGGCAATCATTTGGAATCTTAACATCAATTGAATCATGACAAGTTCCATCTGCAGTACCAGAAGTAATATTTATAGAAGTTGGAGGTGTTGGACTATTAGCAGTGAAAACGCCACAAATTGTACTTGCTCCACTCGACAACAAATAGCTTGATGGTGAGAATGTGCCACTTGCCGAAATCATAGAAATGGTTTGCGGAGTGCTATTATTAATAAGATTCATACAGAAATTGTATTGTGGATAACCATTTGCATCATAGCCAATACAAGTGATAGATTTCAAACTTTCAATTTCCAAACATGGTGGTGGGCATTGGAGTTTACGTTCAGTTCTACAGAATACACTATCATTATTATCTATCCATTCAATCATCACAAAAAATGGGCTTGTATTTGGTGCATTTAAGCATAAAGTACCACCTAAATATGTACCAAAAGCATTTAAAGGTCTGTTCCAAACTACAGTGTTTGCCGTTAAACCTGATTGAGTCCATGGAGTTGGTGCAGAAGCTGAGGCAATAGTAACACCAGCCGGAGTTTTTATTCGCACACCTTTTAGGTTAGTAAAGCAAGATTGTAGGTTCAAATCAACTTTGAAACAGCATTTATCTTTTATGGTTTGATCAGGATAAATTTTGAAATTTAATCCTTCGCATGGGTCAACTTGACATAATTTCATATTGTCAACATGTCCCCATGATACATAATTACCATCATTCAAAGTACTATTATTTACAGGCAAAACTTCAATATTTGTATAATTTTTATCTGCAATCCAACTACATGAATTGAATGTTTGCCAAGTTGTTGATGTAATTGTAGGTGTTTCATATATCAATGTTGCATTTGAAGTAGGTAATGATGCTCTGTGTGGAGCTGTGCCATTATATGCAATAACACGAATTCTAACATGATTTGGATTTAGTGAGTTTTGAGTTGGCATTAACTTAGCGCAGAAACTTAAATTATATCTTTGCCCTTTCATGATTCCGCCAAAACCCAAAGTTTGGATAATAGACTCCCCAACTACTTGATTTCCCCAAAACTGTGCATATCCGCCTCTGCCATCGCAGTCATTAGTAGAGCCCCACTGAGGACTATTTGCACCGGGTTTCCAAGGATTGGAAGTATTAGTAATATTCGATCCTGTTCCTGTAGCTGTAACATTTTCAAAATGTCCATCTTGAATAATACCGCAATTCATTGCTAATGATTGTGGTAAAACTCCTACAGGAATAGTAACTGAGCCAAAAGGAGTACCTTCGTACCTAACGGGATAATTTCCTTTTAGAAGAGTAATTGTTTTATTTGAATTGAATGCGGCATTTAAATCAGCAGATAATTCAAAATCATCACCAATTTCAAAAACATCATCTTTAATAGGTAATTCATCAAGAAAATTTAATGTAATATTTTCTCCATCGTAAGTTGCAGCAGCACTCAAAGTTCTTGCCCAACTAACATCAATCCACATACTACATAATCTTAATTTATCTATATAATGGCAATTCCCTAAAGAATCCAACTTCCCTAATTCAATATGCAAAGTTATTGTTATTGGGGGTTTTGCTTCTGAATGTGAATAGAAAAGCAATGTAAAAAATGTAAGCATAATAAAAAGTATGCTTAATCGACCAAAATTTAGCCGAGTATTAGAAATTGTATTATAAAATTTCATTATAATTTACTCCGAAAAAATGATTAAAAACAATAAGAAATTTAATTGCTTTTCAATGAACAAAAGATAGTTATACTATCAAATGTCAAACTTAACATAAAATTAGTTATAAATATACATATTTTTTTGTTATGTCTAAAATTTAATTCTATCTTCACAAATAATAAATTTAATTTACGTGAAAAAATTAAAAATTTCCAAATCACAATAAAATTTATTTGTTGTTTTACTGAATTTTTGTAAATTATATTGTGTTGAAATTCGTTTTTGTATTACAATTTGAAATTATGGTTTCACAATTTATGGAGAAGATATGTCCGCATTAGTTTTGAATATTCACCACGCTACACCTGAAGTTACAAAAATTCAAAAAGTTGTATTTGTGTGTGACATTTGTTTGTGTAAAATTTGCTAAATCGAGTACTTTTCTGCCACTTATGTCGAATAAGGAAAGTTCGATTTCACAATTTTCTGCTTATTCATAAACCAATTCAGAAGTATTTAAGAATGGATTTGGTTTGACAGATAATTTCAAATTAATGATTTTGTAAATATTTCATTACAAAATTTATTCCAATAGGAATTTTCAATCAATTTTAATCTTGTAATTAGTTTTAATCTGAGGGAATTAATATTTTTTTAACAAAGAAATCAAAAAAAATAAATCTGATGAGTAGTTACGATTTTTTTTATGGTTGAAAAATTCAGGATTTGTTTGAAGACTTTTGAATAAGTCTCATTTATCTTTTTATAAAATCTTACAAGAATGTCTAATCAACTTTTAATAGATATATGTTAGATAGGACAGACATTTTTGTCTGTTAAAAAAAAATTTACAATTCAACAAAATGTTAAGCATGATGGATGTAATTATAACAATAACTATATTGCTGTATCGTCATATAGTTTGATTTTATTCAATTTTTTCATATTTTTGCATTTAATTATTTTGTAATTTATTTTATATTTTGGAATTCATTATGGCAGAACATTTTAAAGTGATAGTGGTTGGCTCTGGTCCAGCAGGATTTACTGCTGCTCTTTACGCAAGCAGAGCAAATTTACAAACTGTAGTATTTGAAGGTCAGCAACCAGGCGGACAATTAACAATCACAACTGAAGTAGAAAACTACCCCGGTTTCGAGCATGGTATTCAGGGACCGGAAATGATGGAAATTTTAAGAAAACAAGCTCAAAGATTTGGAGCAATAAGCAAATACGAAACAATCACCGAAATAGACATGAGTAGCAGACCATTCAAACTCACTTCCGACAGAGGAGAATATTCTACAGATGCAGTAATTGTTGCAACTGGTGCAAAAGCAAAACTTCTCGAAATCCCAAGTGAAGCAACTTATTGGGGCAGAGGAATCTCCGCTTGCGCAACTTGTGATGGGTTTTTCTATCGCGGACAAAAAATATTTGTTGTTGGCGGTGGCGATACAGCTCTTGAGGAAGCAATGTATTTAACTAATTTCGGCGAATCTGTAACAATTATTCATCGAAGAGAAGAATTTAGAGCATCAAAAATTATGGTGGAACGTGCCCAGAAAAATCCAAAAATTAATTTCCTTCTAAATTCTGTTGTTGATGAATTTTTGGGTGAAAAGCAAAATGGTTTCGATTCTTTAACAGCTGTAAGAGTGAAAAATACCAAAACAGGCGAACTTTCTGTTCACCCTGCAGGTGGTGTTTTTGTCGCAATTGGACATACTCCAAACACCGATTTATTCAAAGGCAAATTGGATATGGACGAAAATGGCTATTTGATAACTGAAGGAAAATCATCATATACAAATATACCGGGCGTTTTTGCTTGTGGCGATGTACAAGATCATATTTATAGACAAGCAATCACTGCGGCTGGTAGTGGCTGTATGGCGGCTATTGATACTGAAAGATGGTTGATGGCTCAGGATTAAAATTGTAAAAAAAAAGGTGTGACTTTCTTGTTCACACCTTTTTTGTTAAAAATACCCGCTAAATTGCTTCGATAATTTCAGCAACACAATATGCGGTAATTCCTTCAGCTCTTCCAATAAATCCAAGTTTCTCGTTTGTTGTGGCTTTGATATTTACTCTATTTAGAGGCAAATTGCAAACTTCAGCAATATTTTTCTTCATTGCATCTTTATATTTGCTAATTTTTGGTTTTTCTAAATTTAATGTAACATCCAAGTTTACAATTTTATAATTATTTGAAGTTAATAAATCTACAACAATTTTGGTTAATTTCATACTATCGGCATTCTTATATTTTTCATCTGTATCAGGAAAATGCTCACCAATATCACCCATTGCTGCAGCACCCAATAATGCATCCATCAATGCGTGGAGCAATACATCGCCGTCGCTATGAGCAACTGTTCCAATACTTGAATCAATCAACACACCGCCCAAAACCATTGATTCACCTTCTGCAAGTCGATGAATATCAAATCCAAATCCAACCATAATGTACCTATTTTATAATTAATCTTTCAATAATTTGATTGCAATCATCTGTTGAGATTGCCACTAAATAATTGCCACTATTTAAATTTATCAAATCTAATTTAAATTCATATATTCCCGGCTCTTGCAAACATTCTTTTTGAAATTCTTTTATAAATTTTCCATTAATATCATGAATGGAAATTTTGACTGATTTTCGCTCATTAAGTTTATATTTGCAAATTGTTGCTCCAAAAGCAGGATTGGGATAAAGAGTCATTTTCTCTATTGAACCTGTTTTTTGCTGACAAATATTAAAATAAGTTTGATTTCCAGCAAGTGCATCACAAACGTGGTCTATACTTAATTTCTTATTTTCCAATTGCTTAATTAAATTTATCTCGGCTTTGATATTTTCTTTGTATCTACTTGGCAAATTATTCACAAAATCATCTGTAGGAACATACCATAAAACAATTCCATTACCATTCCCTGCATCAGTTTTGATAAAAATTGGAACTAATTTAGTATTTGCTATTGATTTTTCATGATTAAAATCATCATAAATTGTCTTATAAATTTCTTCATCGCTATTTTCTGAAGGAATACTTTCTGCATAGTTGAATACTGGTGAATCATCAAAAATTCGCATATTTTTATTGTTGGCAGAACCAATAATTTCAAATTTTACTGGAGAAATACAAGTATGATTTTTTTCATCTTTGCCATCAAATTCAACAAAATGATAATCGCATTTTGCTACATTCTGAGGATTTACAGAATAAAAAATATTCGAATGAGCCAAAACTTGATTGTTGTCAACAGGATAATTTAGATCAATTAATTTCTGCTTCAAGTTTGGATTGTTATTGAAATTATTGTTACTTATAACTTCTTCAACACCAAAATTCACAGTATTTTTATCAACATAAATATTCAATGCCTTCAATTCTTCATTATTCAAAACAATCATTTTGAGTCCTTCGATTGCATCATTATTAGAATTATCATCAAATTCATTTTTAGAAACAGAAATTTGTCGCACAATCTTTCGAACTTTCTTCACTTCATTGTTTGTATTTATTGTAAATGAATTTTCTGCCTCTATTTTATTTTCAATTTTCGATTCATTAACTATAAAATCTTGATTTTCAATTAAATTCTGCCCAGAATGCACCATTTCATCAACTTTTGTTTCATAATTTTTATTATTTAAAAAAAATAAAACTGAGCCAATTGCAAGCAATACAAGCGCCGCCGCCGCTGAATAAGACACCCATTGCGGTAATAGTCGATCAGCATACGATCCGCCAATCAACTTTTTATTAACCAAATTATTAATTTCCCCCTTATTTAAAAGAGGTTTTTCAACATTTTGATTTCTAATTTCTTTAAATAAATTGTCAATATTATTCATAAGCAAACCTATTTATTAACTTCCAATAATTCAGCAAGTTTATGTCGAGCCCGATGCAATCTAACTTTTAGATTCTGAACAGTAATATTCTGAATTTCTGCAATTTCCTTTTGAGGCAATCCAATAATTTCAAATAAAATTATTGCATCTTTCATTTCTTTTGGTAATTTATCAATTGCATCATACAAAAATTTATAATCTAACTGTCGCTCAGGTGAAATCTCAGTTCCATACAATTCATCAAACTGTTCATTATCATAAGATTGCTCTCTTTTCACACGCTTCAATCTGCTGTAGTAAGTATTCGAACAAATAGAAAAAATGTAACTCAAAAAAGCTTGTTCGTTTCTTAATTTACTAAAATTATCATAAGCTCTTATAATTGTTTCGCTTACTAAATCTTTTGCAACATCACGATTTCTGCTCAAATTCAAAGCAAATTTCTCTAAATTATTATAAACTTGCTCTAAAAGTTCAAAAAATTTCTCTTTTTTCTGTACGTTGCTCAATTTTTTACTTACTCAATTGGTATGTTATTTTATTATTTAAAAGGTTACAAAACTATTTGCCGGAAACAAATTTTGAATGTTTTTCAAAAAATCGTAATTTCAAATCAGCAGATTTTGTAATTCCAACCCTTTCGCTTGTTTCAATTTCCACATTTTCTTCTTTTGGTAAAATATAAAGTGAATTTGACGTTAATGAACTGAAATTATCTTTTAAATCAAATTTGAATGCTTTTGCGAGATTGCCGGGACCCCTGCAAAGTTTGAAAATACTCGACTCTCCCCTATTTTTTTGCATAATTTCAATCCCGAAAATTGGTTCAATGGCTCTAATTAACACTGCCGTCCCCTTTCCCTCATTTTCGGTTACAACATTGATACAATGATGAACCCCATAAATTAAATATACATAAAGAATCCCGCCTTTCTCAAACATTGAGGTATTTCGCTTAGATTTGCCTTTATATGAATGACTTGCCGTATCATTTTCAGGTAAATAAGCTTCAGTCTCAACTATTCTTCCACTCAATAAATGATCATCTAATGTTCTTACCAAAGTGCAACCCACAAGTTCCATTGCAATATCAATTGTATCCATCAAATAAAATTCTCGTGGTAGCATAGCATATTCACAAATTCAAAATACTAAATTAGTAAATATAAAAAAGAATAACAAACAAATAATAATTGCAACTATTCAGCCCTTGTAAAAAAATTCTATTTGGTATGATTTTAAGTGTAAAGTATAAAATTGTTGAACAGAA
>JANJUO010000621.1 GCA_024710535.1 bacterium | reverse complement strand
TTTCTTGAACAGAATTAACGTATTCTTCAACAATTTCGATTAATTCAGAATAAGTTTTGGGCTTATTAGGATTCACCGGTTTCTCTCATTCTATAACCAACGCCTCTGATAGATTGAATTAATTGCATAGACTCATCTTTGTCTATTTTTGAACGCAATCTTTTTACATAAACATCGATGATGTTTGATTCCGGATCGAAATTATGCTTCCAAACATGCTGTGTGATAGTAGATCTGCTGAGAATTCTATTTTTGTTTCTCATCAAATACTCAAGCAAAGCATATTCTTTCGTTGTTAATTCAATCTCTTTACCGGCTCTGAATGCCAAATGGGAAACAGTATCAAGCAATAAATCACCACATTTAAGTTTGGTAGATTTTTCAGGACTTGAACGCCTAAGGATTGAGCGTAAACGCGCGGCTAATTCTTCAAAAGAAAATGGTTTTGGCAAATAATCATCTGCTCCTAAATCCAATCCGACTACTCTGTCGTCTGTGGTGCTTCTTGCTGTCAGCATCAATACCGGAACAGCAACACCTGCCTCTCTTAAATCCTTTAAAATTGAGAATCCATCCTTTCCTGGCAACATCACATCGAGTAAAATAGCATCAAAGTGATTGTTCATAGCAATTTCAAAACCCGTTTGACCATCATACGCAGTATCAACGATATAACGCTCTTCTTCAAGACCATGTTTGATAAAATTGGCTACTTTTCTCTCGTCTTCAATAACTAAAATTCTCATTTAATACTCCCACTCAAATATAAAAAACAAATTATTTTCTAACAAATACAGGATAAATTTCTCTTACCCCGTTAGATAATTCTAATGAAATATAATACATCCCGTTTGCAACAGGACTGCCGTCAGGGCGTCTGCCGTCCCACTCATCGCCATAAGCAAATCCCGGCTTTCTTGGAACATTGCTTATCGGTTGGGAAACAAGTCTATCACCACTATCGAAAATTTTGATTGTAACATCTGTTTCTTCTGGAACTGTATAGACAATAGTTAGCATTTCCATTCCTGCTTTATATGGATTTGGTGATACAGATCCAATATATTTCGGCTTAACGTCATACATAATTGTGTCTGTTCTTAAGCAAGAATTTTCACAGCAAAATCTCATAATAATTGTGTCGCGAATTCCTATTGGAGGCTCCCAAATAAACTTTCCATCACTAACCGGCACATTTCCAACTTCGAAAAATTCGCTTCCACCATCGGTAGAGGCGGCAATTGACAAGTTTGTGCATAATGTATTAGTAGGAATATCAGATGAATCCCAATAAAATTCTCTTAAAGGATTTGCGGTTATTGTCGTATCGTATTTAACAGGAAATTTTTCAGGCAAATAAACAACTCTAACATCTTTTAAAGTATCAGCATATTTCGACTTGTATGCAATAATATTAAAACTGATATAATTAGATATATCTGGAGGTTGGCAAGAAAAATAATTGACAATACAAGGAAGAACCCCGCTTAAAATGTATGTTGAATTAGCGGCAACACTATCTTTAGCAATTAAATGATAATTAACAGAATCAATTTTCAATTCTAATGCAACACTATCAGCGCATGAAGTGATACCAGAAATTGTGATTGGTCTGCCAGCATAGAATGCAGAAGTAGCAAAGCCGTCAAATTGTACTAATGGTGCTCTAAACATCAAAACTGTTGTTGTATCAAATAGTTTTGTTGAGGATTGTGCACCTTCGATTACGAATTTGCCAACTTTTCCGGTAAGATATTCATTAATTTCTATTTTGAAAGATACAGTATCTTTGTCATTAGGAACATTGCCAAATAGCAAAGTATCTTGCCCAAGCAATGGGGCACCATTATAATAGGGCTGAAATCTAATATTAACTTTGTTGTTGCTATAAATTATGTTCATCCATTTTAATTCCAAACTATCTCCAGCACAATATTCTCTCATAAAGTATTCGGAACTTTTAGGGGAGATCACTGACAAAGATTTTGAGATAATTGAGCCAATTATATATGTTGAATCGTATGTAGTAACCACTAAATCATTTTTTCCGTCACCTTCCAAATCGGCAACAGAAACATGAGAAATTGTTTGACCAAAGAAATTGTAAGAGAAAATTGTATCTAATGGATTTCCTGAACGGAATTTTTCGTCACTATAATTTTTCAATCTGACAACAATCAATCTACCGCCATCAACAAGTACTATCTCATCCTTTCCGTCTCCATTTCCATCAAGATCATTAACTGCCGCAATCCAGCCGTTAATTCTATGAGAACAGATAGTATCGAGATGATAAAGATATTTTCCTGCAGGAGTTGGCTTATTAACTTCAGGACCAGTGTAATATTTCAATACGTAAAGTCTGCTACCCGGATAAATAAAATCTCTTGTGGTTTGAGTTACAATTATTTCATTTCCAAGATTATTTGGGTAATTTTCTCCCCATGAATTTGTGGAAATGCCATCAACATTTCCAATTGCAACAGACCAATAATGATTTGATGAGCCAATAAACGGAGGATTATAGATATCGCCAGGTATTGGATTATAATACAAATCAGCATCAGTTAATGCAGTTCCATCAGTTTCGAATAAATGTAATTTTGAAATTCCAGAAGAATTTTCAACGCCACTATACTCTTCGCTAACCAAAATAAACCCTCTTTTTCCTGACCATTCATCAGTTATATCAACATAATAAGGTCTGATTTGTGGTCTTTTTTCATTATTTTGAGGAATAAATGGAATCGGAGGAAATAGAGGAGCAATTGTTGAAGAGTTTGAACGCAATCCAACAAGATTTGCCCAATCAGCAAACGTATCTAATGGATCTCCATTAAGATATGATGTAATTGCAAGACTTTCAAAATTTGGATCAACTTCTGCAGTTGTTGGAAAATTCGGTAGTAAAATTGAACAATCACCGGAGCCGGCATCATATACGGAAGGCTGTCCTCCAATTACCTCAGGACCAATAATTGCTCTATAATCAATCATATCGCCAATATCCGGCAATGGATAAGAGGAAGAATTCTTTTCGTCATAAAAAGAAGCCAAACCTCTAAAAAATGGTGGTTCTGTTGGAAATTTATCATTTACTTTGGGTTGAGACATATTTACAGAAGCATAAACCATCAAATTCCCATTAACAAGTTTGCCATAAATCGGCTTCACACTTGCAAAAATATTTGGAGAGAAGGCGCTTAGGTTTATAGCCAATCTTTTAACAGGAATAAGTGAATCATTTATCGGTTCATAACCAAAAATATAACCATAAGCCAAACTATCTTTATTATTTGGATTTCTTACCTCTGCTGTGGAGAGCCCCATCACGAGTGGCACAGTTGAATAATTCTTCACATCGAAAGTAGTTGTGTCTATGAGGCATGAAATACTATTAATAGAAGCGAATCCTTCCACCGATTCCATTGGAAATCTTGATTTCTTGAGTAGAGTTCCGGTTCCGCCAATAATTACAAGTTCTTCACCCATTACAGCAGCAATTTCGTTTGGTGCGAAAGGAAAGTTGAACAAATTAGGATTCGAAACAATATTTCCAATCAATGGTCTAACATCGCCTGATATATATGGAGTGGACCATTTTATAATCATAGAGTCTATCAACTGTGGCTCAGAAGCTTTTTGAATATAACGAGTTGCTTCCATATTTCCATCAGGATAAAGCCAATTTGCAGGGCTCGAATTTTGAGCGGTAATTAAAGCAAAATTCATCAAAGTACATAAGATAATCAAATGTACCATAGAGAAGTTTGAT
>JANJUO010000568.1 GCA_024710535.1 bacterium | reverse complement strand
TAAACCTAAAAGGTTGATTCAGAGTCTACTAATTGCATTATTTGGCATTTTGTTTTTTCTATTTGTTTTTGCGCAGTTTTTACCGGAAAATAGATAATATATGATGAGCGAAGCCATAAACAATCAGATAACTGGAACATGGGAAGTCGCCACCGCAGGTGCCGGCATAACCGGGCAGGTTGTCGTGTTCCATGGAACAGTTACCGCGACGGGGCAGACATTTACTGCTGTGTCTACTGGTTTGAATATTGGACCGAATCTAGTTCCAAGTTTGATTTCTGCCGGTGGTGGCGGCTTCACTTTCAACGGTGACCTTGGTGATTTCGCTGGCTGGGCTCTTGGTGGTGAAATGAGTTCCCTTGTAAATGCGGGATACTCAATGACAACAGGCGGAAGATCGCTGGTTATGTATGGAGCGCAAGGTGAGATTGGCTTCTCATTTGGTGGCTCTTATACAGATGTTCTGGGAGATGGAGCCGGCTGGCTGGAGAAGCTTCTAGGTCTCTTCAACCCCCGTCCGACCGATCCGTTGGTGATCGACCTCGACGGCGACGGGGTGGAACTGATCTCACGCGCCGCATCCAGCGCCTACTTCGACCTCGACGGCGACGGATTTGCCGAGCAGACGGGCTGGGTGAAGCCGGACGATGGCATCCTTGCGGTTGACCGGAACGGCAACGGCACGATTGACGATATATCAGAACTGTTCGGCTCTGCCACCCAGTCCGGGTTTGAGGCGCTGAAGGCGTTCGACACGAACAACGACGGCAAGGTAAATGTGCAAGATGGCGGCTTCAACACGCTGCAGGTCTGGCGCGATCTGGACGGGGACGGGGTATCGGACGCAGGCGAATTGCAAAGCCTGACGCAGGCCGGGATCACTTCGATCGGCGCGACGGGAACGAACGCCAGCACCAACATCGGCGGCAACCAGGTCGTCAAGACCGGGTCCGTGACGTTCGCGGACGGGAGCATCGGCCAATCGGTCGAAGTACTGTTCGACATGTCGCAGGTCGAGTCGCGTTTCATCCTGCCTCAGAACTTCAGCTACGACACCGATGTGTTTACCCTGCCGACATTGCGCGGGTTCGGCGAAATCCCCGACCTCTGGGTATCGATGTCGATGGATGACTCGGTTAAAGCCGGGGCGCGGACACTGATCGCCGAGGCGCGGGCCGGCGACTTCGCGGGGTTCGTGTCGGGCTTCGGCGGCTTCCTTGCCGATTGGGCAGGAGTCCCGAATGCAACCTGGTTGCAGGATGTCGCCAATACCAGCGTGACGTTCGCCTATGATAGCGCTGAACTCGCGGCCTGGTACGTGCGTGAAAACGACGGGATTGCGGACCCGAATCCCTACCCTGCCATCCGTGGATATGTGTTTATGCCGGGGGCCGGCAGCCCCGGCGGTGCATTGGATCGCGCCGAGATAGATGCCTGGCTCGCTGAGAACAGTTACAGCGCTCCTGGCCTTGACATTGTGTTTTCCAGTCCGGGCGCGAGCCACCCGCCGTTGGGAACAAGTCTCTCAGGTGGGTTCGCTTCGGCGTCGCTGTCTGTTGTTTTTACACGGGGTACTCTCGATTTCGGGCCAGATCCCGACCCGGCGCCGACCATGGATGCGGCGGCATTTGCGTTCCTGCAGAAGTTGATGGGGCAGGAGTTCAGCCGCGGTGGCAATTTCATCGCGCCGGAATGGCTCCTGGTGTCAAATCCGACGCCGGAACAGGTCGCGGAACTGATCGCTTCGTACAGCGAAGTCAAAGACTATATGATGGCGCGTTTCCTCGCGCAGGCGGCGCATACGATTCTCGCAGAGGAGGGTGGGAGCGCCGTCCTTGGCGGGCTCGCACCGTTCCAGCACATTTACTCTGATCCTTTCCAGGACAAGGCCCTCGGTGACATACAGACCTTGGCCTCCGATCTGATCACGGATTTCCGCAACAGCCCACAGGGCACCGATACCGATGCTCTGCATCTGCTGCGTCTCTTCGTACCCGACTTCAAATACGTGGGCGCCTATGTCGCCGCCGAGTTCCCGGACCTGGATCGCACACTGCTTTCGTCCGTCCTGGAAACCGGGCAGTTCCTTGAAGGAACCAGCTCCGGCGAGGCGCTGAGCCTCACACAGGCCGGGACCGTTATTGGCTATGACGGAAACGATTCCCTCGCCGGCAGTTCCGGAGTTGACGTCCTGATGGGAGGTGCCGGCAATGATACGATGTCGGGCGGTGCCGGCGGCGATTTCTACCTGATCGGCAAGGATCAAGGTAATGACCGCATCCGTGAAACCGGCGGGTCCGACGACACGATCCGCTTTGCATCCGGGACCGCGCTTGCCGATCTGCTTGCGGTATTCAGCAACAGCGACGGTGACGAACATATCGATCTGACCTTCAGCTTTGCAAACGGCAGCGGCAGCTTCACCATCGAGGACATGTTGTCGCAGACCCCGACCGCCTATTCGGGCGTCCAGACCGCCTCGCAGATCGAATGGTTCGAGTTTGCCGATGGCACCCGCCTGAGTCGGGCGGACTTCCTGCGGCTCACCTATTTCGCGGGCACCGCCGGCAACGACAATATCCGCGGCACTTACTTCAACGACACGATCGCCGGCGGGGCCGGCAATGATGTGCTGCAGGGCGGCG
>JANJUO010000560.1 GCA_024710535.1 bacterium | reverse complement strand
AATACCGGTGAGATCTCCGCTCTGCGTGTTCCAGGGCGATGATCAACTACTGGTACACCCCAGTTTTGGTCATCGTAGCGGGACCGCCCCAGATTGAAGCGGTAGAAGCGCCCGTCATAATCCTGGAAATAGTACAGGACGTACTTTCGCCTCCCCTTCTTGACAAACACCGGAGTCAATGGAATGCCCACTTTGTACCTGCAGCGCAGGCTTCGGGCAAGTCCGTTGGAATACCATTCCGTTGCCGGCATCTCATCGAGTCTGAGTCCGGCAACACGATCAATAGCCCATCGGTTGAGCATCTTTCTAAACATCTGATTTGGGATTGAGAGTGTAGCGATCTCTCCATGTGAGGTATGCCTGGTACATCGGCTTGGACATCCAGATCAGTATTATGGCTTCATCACTAAAGTGACGAACCCGGTAATTCCTGAAAATCTTATTCTCTGGTAATTTTCTCCAAGCCTTGAGTTCATCGTACTCGAGTTCATCAACCGGCAACATCACGTACTTCTGAGAATAACCCCTGATACAGTTGTTTTGTACCGACAGCATCGAGTTAATAAGGTTCTCGATCATTGCCCAATCGTGGCGGGTTACCTCAGCAGTGTAACTCTCCTTACTCTCAAGAGCCTTGGCCAAAACATGCCTTACCCTTTGAAGCCAGAATAGCTGCTCATTAACAGTATGGCCGATAACGGTTGGATGTGTGCTCAATTCCGGTGATGGGAAGCCACGCAGGTTGCATAGCCGGAGAATCCGTTTGATCAGTGGGCTGGATTTCATTGCAGGAGTTAATTAGAGAGATTGACTGGACCAGAAAGGCCAATACTCAAGTTTAGCAGCATGGCAAACCTCTCTTGGCCAAAGAGCCCAATGTGTTCCGTTAAGGCCTTCAACCGTTCCAGTTCCTGTTTGATCGCGGATAGGTCTTCCTGGCTGGCAGAGTCCCTCTGGATGGCCGTTTTCAAGGTAAGCACATAGTATGGCAGGGCCACCATGAGAGTCTTACGTAAACCTTCAGGGTAACCGGAGGAGTTATCTATATGCGGTTCACGCTTAAGGCGCATCAACCAGTAAGCAGGGGCACTGGCTCCAGGGTGATGCTGATTATCGTGGAAGTATTGTTCCAGCACCTTGCGTATCAATTCATTGAACTCAAACTGGGTTGATGAGGAAGCTGACATCATGCGTAAATGCTCTTTATATAGGTGTCGAGATCGCTCTGCATCACGCGAAACTCAGATCGCACATTGCCTCCGGCCTTGTAAGCTTTCAGCATACCGGTGCGGATTGCCTTATAGAGCACCTTCTTTGAGATGCCGGTGCGCTGACTTACATCATCGAGGGACAAACTTTCCCTGCCAACAATACGTCGAAGCTCCGCAATCTCCTGTGCCAATGGTTCTAGTTCCTGGCGAACCTGAGATAGAAGTCTACGTTGTGCTTCATAACTGTGCTGGGCACTCTCTCTTAGCGCAGAGCCCATTTGAATAATAAGAGCCCCGATGC
Organism: bacterium; assembly: GCA_024710535.1. Classification (GTDB taxonomy): domain Bacteria; phylum Bacteroidota; class Ignavibacteria; order Kapaibacteriales; family UBA2268; genus JANJUO01. The sequence goes on along the minus strand of JANJUO010000560.1, from coordinate 1,148 downwards.
TATCAGATGGCATCAGCGGTATTTGATCCATGGGACGGAGGGGTGATCCTCCTTCTTCCTTTTTCTCTGTACGGATGTGTGCTCTCATATATCTTTCCTAAGAGTCGTTCAGTTTGGACGCAGCCGCTTCCGGCATACACGCGTGAAGTCTTTTCCGATTTCGATACCAATCCCATCAATCGAACTTGCAGATTCATATATCCTATCATTATGGCATTTTGCCCCACTTACGGAAATATGCACGTCGGGGTTGCACCATCCACTGGCAAATTCAGGCCCTTGACTGATGAGTAAATTGGTCCCATTATAGTGGGAGGTCGCCCCTGGTGTGGCAGCGACGTTGGGAGTCTTCGAGAGGCAAAATATGCTTTGCAGGGTCGCGAAAAGGGCATATCTTAGATTAATAACTGGAATTGCCGCATGATGTAAGGCTCTGTTTATCATTGCATTAACCTATGTGGCATTAATTTTGAGTTATTATATGTCAACTGTTGTTGCTTATAATGTCATTGCAATAATACGATGTTACATTATACGTACGCAAGTTGTTTTTTAAACAACTACAAGATTTTTCATTATTTGGACTCAGTATAAATTGTACAATGAACGGGTTGAACGATATATTCCTTGACAACCTTAAGCGTAAAATGCTTGATTCCAAAGTGTTAGCAAAAGACATTGCGAACATTCTAGGCTTTACACCTTCATATGTTAGCAGGATGCTTTCTGGGTCAACACCATTTCGACTCGACGACGTTGGGAAGCTCTGCGACAACTTTGGATGGGATCCGGTGGAGCTGATAGCAGCACCTGGGGAGTATGATGTTCGAGAGCTGATCCGTCAATTAGATCCCGACCACTGGCAGGAGTTTGAACACCTGAAGGACGAACTGAGTCAGCTACGTGATTTGATGATTCGCATTGAGGCCGACCGGGCCAAGCAACAGGAGATCATCAATAAACTCACCCTGCGCCTGCTGGATGGGAGGTAGTGCGGTGTAACAAATGGAGCCAAAAAGGAAAATGACAGTAAAACTTCAAGCTGAAGGTAGTTACCTAGAAGGCCTGCACACTCTAGAGTGTGTGGTCAATATCACCGAAATACACACACATCTAGCTCTGAGATTCTCTGTTAATAATTTTCGACC
>JANJUO010000515.1 GCA_024710535.1 bacterium | reverse complement strand
AGGCCGTCGATGCGCTGAAAAAACAGATCGACAACCTGTCGTCAACGTCCAGCAAATATCAGCGCCAGTTGAATGCCGCGATCGGCGTTACTGACAATTTTGGTAAATCGGCCAAGGCCAGCGCCGCCGTGTTCACGCGGGACTGGGACAGGGCCGTTGGGCGGGTGGATCGGCTGAGGACGCAGCTGGACCCGCTCTATGCGTCATCCATGCGATATCAGACTGCTCTTGAGCATCTTGACGCGGCGATGAGATCGGGCGTGATCACGCAGGCAGAGCACGGGCGCCTGATGGGGCTGGCGGAGCAGGCGTATCTGCAAACCGGGAGCGCGGCGGTTGCGAGCGCCGGGAAGATGGGCGGCTTTGCGTCGGTTGTGAACAACAACCGCGCTGTCGTGCAGATGTTCGGCTATCAGGTGCAGGACGTTGCGGTTCAGCTTTCTGCCGGGACACGGGCGACAACCGTCTTCGCGCAGCAGGGGTCGCAGATGCTTGGCGTCCTCGGCCCCTATGGTGCGATTGCCGGGGCGGCGCTGGCCGTGACACTGCCGCTTGCCGGGGCGTTCATTTCCGCCGGAGATGGCGCGAAGACATTTGCCGGGTCGATCAGCAAGCTGGAAGAAGCGGTCAGGCTGGTCGATGATGTGATCAACAACTATTCCCTGCATGGTCTTGAGGAACTCAAGAAAAAGTATGGCGAAGTTGACGGCGCAGTTTTGGCGCTGATCGAGCATGAGCGGCAATGGGCCGTGATGCAGGCCGAAATCGCTGCAACTGATACGATGAACAAGTTGGCGAGCGATTTTGGCGTCCTTGGAATGCGGGTCAGTGAAACCGGGGTAAACCTTGGCAACGTCGAACGCAGGATTCTGAACCTGCGGGACAGGATTGGCCTGACGACAAGCGAAACCTACCAGCTTGTCAACGCGATGAACGATGCAGCCAACGCCAAGGATCATCTGGCGCGGGCAGATGCGTTGCAGCGCGTGGCTGATCTGCTGCTGAAAAGCCGATATTCGGCGGAAGAGGTCACCGGAGAGGTTATCAAGGCCGAGGCAGCGATGCGTCGTCTGGCAACGGCTGTCCCTGGCGCCGGGTGGCTGTCAGGCATGATTTCCGAAGCGGCGGCAGTCGGTCAAAAGCTGTGGGATGCCGTCAGGGCCAAGGCCGCTCTTGGTGATGGTGCTGCTCCGACTGGCGTGAGGCCGAAGGCCCGTCCTGACGGCATGGAGTTCGAGGTTTCCGAAACTGGCGGTTATGGCCTTCCTGATGGCGGCAAGGGCGGTGGCGGTGGCGGTGGCGGTGGTGGAAAGCAGGACCAGGCGCAAGCCGATCTGGAGCGGTTGCAGCAGCAATTCATGTCAGAGGCCGAATTGCAGTTGAAGGCCTATGAAGATCAGCAGTTGATGATGGATCAGGCGCTGCAAAAGAAGCTGCTGACGCAACAGGAATACAATGACCTGATGCAACAGGCGCAGGCTGAACATCAGCAGAAAATGTCCGACATCGACGTTTGGCGCTATGGAGACGGGCTGCAACAGGCCGAGACGTTTTTTGGTGGCATGGCCGACGCGATGCAATCAGGGAATGAGCGGATGCAGCGGATCGGTCGTATCTTCGGCGCGGCTGAGGCGCTGATAAACGCGTGGAGGGCCTTCAATCAAGTGCTGGCTGATCCAAAACTACCGTTCTTCGCCAAGCTACCTGCTGCCGCGTCTGTCTTGGCGGCGGGGATGAACGCGGTTAATGCGATCAAGGGCGGCGGACATGGTGGCGGTGGCGCGCCGGGCGGTCAGACGGGCGGTGGGCAGGCCAGTGCGCCAGCGCCGTTGTCGGTGCGGCTGACCGAGTTCAACCCGAGCGGGCTTTATAGCGGCGCCGCACTTGGAACGCTGCTTGACAGCCTGTCGAAAGAGGCTGGTGACCGTGGTTATCGGCTGATGGTGGCGCGATGAGTTTGCAGATCACAGCCGGGCGCGCTGCCCTGCTTTCGGCGTCTGGGACGGATAATAACCCAATCTTTGCGTGGGATAATCGCGCTGCATCGGCGGTCGTATCAACCAACCGTCCTAGTGTGGCGTTTCCCGTAGAAAACGCGGTCACCGGAACAACCTTCGATCCGTTCATGCCTCCGCAAAACCCCATCATATCCAACCCTTACGTCGCCATGGATTTTGGGTCCGCATATGCGCCTGAGTTTTGCGCAATCGCGGCCAATAACCTTGCAGCTATCGGGGTCAACACGGTGCTGGTGCAGTCGTCACCGGATAACACGACATGGACGAACATTGCTACTCTTGTCCCGACCGCAGACCCATGCGACGCGGTATGGTTAGGGTCTGTGACGGCGCGTAGATATTGGAGAGTGCTGATTTCAAACCTGCCTGCGCTGGCAGAGCCGAGGATAGGTGTCGTCTATCTCGGTGGCGTGTTGCAGATGCCGCGTCGGCTTTACAGCGGCATTTCCCCTATCCTTGGCCCAACGGAAGTCGAATTGCAGTCAAACGTGTCTGCTGGCGGGCATCTGCTTGGCACGGCCATCGTGCGGCGCGGGGCACGGGCAAGCTTCGATTTTGCATGGCTGCCGGATACATTCGTTCGCGGGGCGGCTTGGCGGGCGTTCATGGCGCATTTCGCGGCTGGCAAACCGTTCTTCGCTGCGTGGCGACCAACCGAAATGAGCGCCGATCTGTATTACATGTGGCGCGACGGCGCGATACCATTGGCGCAATACAGCGCGCCGGGGCGGCTGATGGACCTGACAATAGAGGGCCGCGTCTATGCCGGGTAATCTGGGACGCGCGCCAATCCAGATCGTCGAAATCGACCTGCCGACATGCAGCCGTGTCTATGGAACGCTGCCATGCACGGCGGTCCTTGGCACGACCGGCAAGCGCAAATGCTACAACACGCGCGCAACATGCCAGTCTCCAACGGGGTATT
>JANJUO010000504.1 GCA_024710535.1 bacterium | reverse complement strand
GCCATCGATAATTGTAAATGAGAAATTAAAAGCTGAAAAGCCAAGCCAGCCAAGCGGTTTCTCGGCAATTTATAAAACATTATACCATAACGTTAAGCAGCTTTCAGAAAGTGATGCAAAGAACGAAAAAGCTGTAATTTTGATTGCATATAGTACTGATAATTCTTCACTTCTCTATGATAGGAATGACATTATTGAATTATCCAAAAAACATTCTATCCCTGTTTATATTATAGGTATTGGTAATGGCGTTGATAGTTATTCATTTAATTATCTTTGCGAGAATACCGGTGGTAAATTTTATTTTCTAAATGATGAAGAAATTGATAGAGTAAGAAATATTTTGGGTGAAATTTCATTTTCTATGAAAAATTATTATACAGTTGATTTTCCAATTTCATTGAATATTCTCAAAAATTGTGATAAAATGAAAACGAAACTCTCTTTTAATTCATCATTGGGAAGAATTTCCGATTCAATTGTGATTAATTTCAAAGGTGAGAAAGAGTTTTTCCGCTATCAGGCAATTGCTTCATTCAATCATCGCGAAGTTGATGTTGATAAATCTTTTAATGAGAATTTGATTGAATTGGCGCAGGTTTTGAAAGATAATCCAAAAGCAAGAATCGAATTAATCGGTAATTCTTCAATCGAAGGAAATGAAACTATTTGCAATGATTTAGCTGTAAATAGGGCAAGAAATGTTCGAAAAGCATTAATCTCTCTTGGAACAAATCCTGCTCAAATCAACGTCAGAAATGATGGTAGTAACAATCCTATTTATTACTTCCAAGAATCAGAAAAACTACAATATTTCAATAGAAGAGTTGAATTACGTTGGCTTAATCCCGATTTGTTGCCATTTGAAATCATTGCCGGCTGGGCAGTTAGCGAAACTGAAGCACTAAAGCAAGTTGAGGAATGGGAAAACAATGGCTATCGTTCATATTACGAACGATATTTGCAAAACAATATACCAGCATATAGAGTTAAGATTTGGGGTTATCCAACTTATGAAGAAGCGCAAAAAATTGCCAATAATTTAAAGAAAACTTTCAAACAAGATTTTGTTGTTCAATAAATTTATCATAGCTAATCAATTTATTTATTTAGTGTTTGAAAGTAAATACTCAACGGGTGAAACAAATTTACACTTTCTGTAATTCGATAAAATTTACCGTTTATCTCTTTTAAATAACATAGAATGAATTCACATATATATCAAATACATACAAATAATTCAAAGAAGAATGTGGGTTAATAAAAAAGCCCGAATAATATTATCCGAGCTTTTCATATTTTCATCAAGAAAAAGTTATTTCTTTTCTAATTTCTTATCGGTTAATGCACCAAGAAATGTTTTAATTGAGCTAACTTCTTCTGTAGTAAGAGTTTTGCCTAAGTTTAGTTCGCCCATTTTGACAATTGCTTCATCTAAGGTAGCCGCTTTGCCATCATGGAAATATGGGGCAGTCAAAGTAACGTTTCTCAACATTGCCACTTTGAACATAAATTTATCGGCTTCATTTTTAGTAACTTCAAATCTACCCATATCTGTAGTGTTTTCGTAAGGTTTCACCAATCCCATTTTATTTGGAATATTTCCACCTAATAACGAACCTGTATGGCAAGTGATACAGCCAGATTCAATGAAAAGTTTCAAACCTGCTTTTTCTTCATCTTTCAATGCAGTCATATTGCCACCAAGATAATCATCGAAACGAGATTTTGAAATCAAGGTTCTTTCAAAAGCCGCAATCGCCAATGCAAGATTATGATAAGTGATTGGTTTTTTGTCATTTGGAAATGCTTTAGCAAACATTTCTACATACTCAGGCACCGCAGAAATAACTTTTTCAACTTCTTTTTCGCTTGGCATAGCCATTTCATCAGGATTCAAGATTGGACCTTTTGCTTGCTCAACCAAGTCAGCTGAACGATAATCCCAGAATTGTGCAAATTGGAATCCAGCATTTAATACTGTATTTGAATTTCTTCTGCCAATTTTGCCCGGCAATGAACCTTCGGAAACAGGTTTGCTGTCTTGGCCTGCATTATTCAAGTCATGACAAGTATTGCAAGATTGATTTCCGCCTTTGGAGAGTTTTGTTTCGTGATATAATTTTTCTCCTAATGCTATCATTTCAGGAGTGTCATTTTCGCTTCCGGGCATTTTATCAGGCAATGGACCAACGAAAATTCCTTTTGCTTTTGCAAGTAATTCCTGACTTTCTTGAGCTGTCATTTTTGCAGCTCCTTCTTGTGGCTCTTCTTTGCTACCGCCACCACATGCAGTTAAAATTATTGCTGTAATTGAAAAAAGTACCAATAATTTTTTCATTATAAACCCAAAAAAAAATTTACAAACATTTGTTCTTTTGTATAAACGTATAAATATATTTTTCATTTTAAAAATACATTATTGTGGATTTTCAATTATCGTTATTGAATTGATCATTTTAGATTTTGTGCTGATTCGGCAAACTAAACCAAAACGTACTTCCTTTTCCTACTTCGCTCTCTACCCAAATTTTGCCCTTATGCTTCTCAACAAATTCTTTACAGAGAATAAGTCCAAGACCTGTGCCTTTCTCTTTATTAGTCCCTTCCGTTGTAATATTTACATCAATTCTGAATAGTTTGTTTATCGTTTCTTCACTCATACCAACACCAGAATCTTTTACGTAGATATTTATTTTATTCTCTGCATAAACATCGGATGTTTTCTCTTCTAATATAATTGTACCAATTTCCACAGTTCCACCTTCGGGAGTGAATTTAATAGCATTTGAAATAAGATTACGGATAACAGTGTTTATCATTTCAACATCAAAATTTGATTCGATGTAATTATTACCTGTATATTTGATAAGAATATTTTTGGATTCAGCATTAAGTTTTAATAATTCAATATTCGAATTGATAACGCATACTAAATCATTCTTTGTGCAATTAAATTCGATTGAATTTGTTTGACTTCTTGACCATTGCAAAAGATTATCCAAAAGTTTAAACAGGAATTTTGAGCTTTCGGAGATTTTTCTGATTTTAATAATCCTATCTTCATCATTAAATCTATCATAATAATTGAATAATAAATCAGTTCCAGTTATCAAAGCGGAAAGCGGATTTTTTAAGTCATGTGATACAATCGAGAAAAATTTATCTTTCGTTTCATTTGCAATTGTGAGTTTCTGTTCAGATATCAACAACTTTTCATTTAAAATAAGCAATTTCTGAGATTCGCTTGCAATTCCTTCATTTAAAATTTGAAGTTCTGTATTCGATTCTTCAATAACATTCAAAGCATTGTTTAATTCAGCAGTTCTCAATTTTACTTTTTCCTCAAGATCTTCATTAAGTAATCTAACTTCTTCCTCAGATTTTCTTACTTTAGCAAGAGCATTTTCACTTCTTTCGATGAATTTTAGATATATTATGCTCAGATTATAGGAAACAATAGCAATTAGTATAAATGATAAAGTGTTATCTATAAAATAATCAAGAATATCACCCAAATCTATGTTTGTAGTTAATTTGATGAAATATGAATAAACGGCTAATATAATTAAATTGGATATTGTGTATAAAACTAAATATTTTGCTTTATTATGAGTAAGAAGTGCTGTCATTGCAAGAACACCAAATGCTAATGCAATTGAATTCAATCTTGGAATAATTGGCTCTTCATTAATAAACATAATTAACCAAATAGCAGAAAAGCATAGAATCAAAATGTAATGAATTGCTTTATTTAATTCACCTTTTAAGAGAATATAAATTGAATTTACTAATAAACCTAATCCAATAATTTCCACTAAAACAATAAAAGGTTTAACTCCATCATAAAATAGTGCTTGAATAATAATTGTAGAAACTGTCAATAACCCTAAAATAATCGTCATTACTATACTCACTTTATAAATAAAATGAGCAGTCATTTGAGTAATAAAATCTGCATTCTGATAATTTTTCAAAGATAATAGATTTTTTTTATCATATTCTAATCTAAAGATATTTTTTATCATATAATTACTTGTTTTTCTTATTGAAAATATCAATTATTTATCGGCAAACTAAACCAAAACGTACTACCCTTATCAACTTCACTTTCTGCCCAGATTTTCCCACCGTGCTTTTCTACAAATTCTTTACAGAGAATAAGTCCAAGCCCTGTACCTTTTTCGTTATTTGTACCAATTGTTGAAATTGTTTTATCAATTTTGAATAGTTTCTCTAAATTATATTTTGGGATGCCAACTCCTGTATCCTTGACGTAAATATTTATTGAACCTTCCGAAGGTTCTAAACCTTCGGAAGGTTTATTTACTGCACCAATTTCAATTTCTCCACCTTCCGGAGTGAATTTTATTGCATTGCTAAGCAAATTTCTAATTACTGTATTTAGCATATTTTTATCAAAATTAGCAATTATATCAGTTTCAAAATCAAATTTGAAATCAATATGCTTTTCTTGGAAATTCAATTTGAGTAAGTTATAATTTTCCAATATAACAGAGTTTATGGTGTCTGGTTTTGGATTGAATTCAATACTTTCCGTTTGAGTGCGAGCCCATAGAAGAAGATTCTCGAGCATTTTATGAAGAAAATTCGAACTCGAATACAATCTCGCAATATGTTTAAGTCTTTTTTCATCATTATATTTATGGTAATGATTTAGAAGCAAATCGGAGCCGGAAATCATTACCGTTAAAGGATTTTTTAAATCATGGGCAATTATCGAAAAGAATTTATCTTTTGTGGCATTTGAGTCTTTTAGACTCTTGTTTGAGATTTCGATTTCTTCATTTTTGGTTGATAATTCTGAATTTAGATAATCAAGTTCGATATTTGTATCAGAAATAATCTTATTTTTTGCCTCTAACACAATATTGTTTTTCCACATTTTCCAGAAATATAGAATCAGAATACCAATTAGAAAAGTAATAGCAATTGCCCCGATTTTGTAGTTCCTCTCTTGATTTCTCTGCTTTATTTCTTCGATTTTCTTCTTATTTTCAATATCTTTTTGTTTGAGTATCATTGATTGGATTTTTTTGTCTTTCTCAAGTAAATTGAACTTACTAAGATTTTGCTCCAACTCTAATTTCTGAATTTGCTGGATACCTTTCAAATTTTGGAATTCAATATTTTTTCTTTCTAACTCACTTTGTTGAAGTTGGAATTGCACTTTTAATTTCTCATTTTCAAAAATTTTCTGTTGCAAAGCTAATTCATATTCTTTTTCAACTTTTGTAATTTCAACAAGTTTGTTTAATTGAAACATCTTTAACGTAATTTTATTTAGTTCTAATTCGTACTTGCCTGCATTAATGCTATCGCCAATTGCATTATACATATTTGAAATATTGCTGTAATTTGTTCGCAATTGGTCGAAATATTCATATTTTTTATTTTGGTCAATCGCACTATTTAGCAAATTGAAACCTTTGCTTATGTATTGATTTTTTAATGTTTCATTATTATTTAAAGAATCATTTCCAATTACAAAATACATCACACCCAATTTTCCGTCAATGGAGGCAAGTTCAAACTTTCCACCATATTCTTCAAAAATATTTAATGCTTTTTCAAAATAATTTAATGCTTTTTGATAATTATTAAGCCAAAAATTAATATTGCCAAGTCTTTCGAGTGATAATCCAATAGCATTTTTATCGCCAATTTCATTTGTAATTTTAAGCGAACTTTCATACAATTTGAGAGCTTCAAGCAACTTAACTTCTCTACCTTTTGCATCATAAGAGCCGGAGGATTTCTCAGTTGCAATGCCTTTATTGCATAAAATTTTACCGATGCTTTTCTTATCATTGATTTCTTCAGCAAGTTTTAAAGCTTTATCAAAGTTTTTTAGTGCTTCGGGCATCGTATATAAATATAAATACAGAACGCCAATATTATTATAATCAGAAATTTTTCCTTTAATATTGGCTATTTCTTCATTAATTTTTAATGCTTTTTGGAAATTAGATAAAGCATCAGAAAAATTCGACTTAAATATATGCAAATTTCCGATATAGCCATAGATTTTTGCAATATTTGCCTTATCATTTTTATTTTCTGCAATTTTCAAAGCATTCAAAAAGTTATTCATTGCATCAACATTTTTGCCATCTTTTTGGTACATCAATCCCAAGTTTTGATATGCAATACATTCTCCAACTGAATTCTTACATTTCTGATAGTTATTTATTGCTTGATAAAAATATTTTTCTGCATTCGAATAATCTTTTATTCCTGAATAAGTATTTGCAATTCCAATCAGATTTTTGCCAATAATTTCGCAATTATTTATTTTCTGGGCAAGTTTCAATGATAATTCAAAATTGCTTTTTGCTTCGTTGAATTTGTATTTTAATAATTGAATATTTCCAACATTATAATTACTTTCAGCCAAACCTTTTTCCCATTTCAATGATTGACAAAGAGAAATAGCACGATTAGCATAAATTAAACTTGAATCATATTTAGCAGATTCACCATATTGTACAGATATACGATTTAATAAATTAACTTTATTTGTATCAGGATTTGCATTATTTAATTCATTGATTAAAGAATTAATTCCAACATCACCACTATTTTGCGATAATGCAAACAAATTTATTGAAAAAATTAATATAAATAAAATCGTATATCTCATTCAATAATCCCTATAGTTAATTGATTTTATCACTTTGGCAAACTAAACCAAAACGTACTGCCAACTCCAACTTCACTTTCTACCCAAATCTTTCCGCCAAGTAATTCAATTAATCCTTTACAGATTGGAAGCCCCATTCCTGCACCTTCATAATGCCGAGAAAGCGAGCCATCTACTTGGAAAAAATTTTCAAATATTTTATTATGAAAAGATTTATCTATTCCAATTCCCGTATCTTTTACAAAGAATAGCCAAGTATCATCGTTGTGGTTTTCCAGAACCCCAACTGTTACGCTACCACTTTTAGTAAATTTAATTGCATTAATTACAAGAGAATTCAAAATGATTTCTAATTTTACTTTATCTGAATATATCTTACAATTATCTAAATTATTGAGCTCAAAAATTAAGTTTAAATTAAAATCATTCGCAAATTGATCAGTATGTTCATGTATAACAAAAAATAAATCCTTGAAAGTGAATTGTTTTTTCTTGATATGTACCTGACCTGTTGAGATTTTGGAAACTTCTATAATATTATCAACCATCAATTGAAGTCTATCGCTACTTCTTTTAATCAATGTTATATATTCATTCTTTTCTTCAACATCTAAATCATCCATCTCCAATAAACTTGTAAAGCCAAGAATTCCATTTAGCGGTGTGCGTATTTCATGAGACATATTTTGTAAAAATGCAGATTTTAGCTTATCGCTTTCTTCGGCTTGTGCTTTTGCTTTAACCAACTCTTCAAGCATTTTTTTACTTTCAGTTATGTCTTCATTTATCGACATTATATTGGTAATTTCACCTTTGCTGTTCAAAATAGGTGAAATATCCGATTTTTCCCAGTAATTCTCTCCGCTTTTCTTGCGGTTTTGGTATTCGCCACTCCAGTAGTTTCCGGATCGGATGGCACTCCATAATTTTTCACTGTCCGATAATGAAAGTTTTCCAGGGTTAAGTATGCGCATTTTTCTGCCATGCACTTCTTCTGCCGAGTAACCGGTAATTCTTGTAAATGAAGGATTTGTAAAAACAATGTTTCCGTCTGCATCTGAAATAACAATCGAAAGAGAGCTGTCTGCAACTGCACGGCTCAATAATCTAAGTTTTTCCTCCGCTTGCTTGCGTTCGG
>JANJUO010000415.1 GCA_024710535.1 bacterium | reverse complement strand
ATAAAAAATATTATTATTTGTCAATTAACAATATGCAAGTTAATATTAATTATTGATATATTGAAATTAAAAATTTATTTTTTTATTAAGGAGAAAAAAATGTCAAGAATACAAAAGAAATTTCAAACAAAACACACAGTGCCCGAAATGAAAAATTTTATTAATGCAAACATACTGCCAAATCCGGCAGTGAAATCTTTTATAGAGTCAACGTCTTGGGTTAATAATGATTTATTCATTACTTCAAAATTAGGGTCAGGAAAAATTATTTTGCGTGATTATTATGCAGAAATTGATATTGAATTGAATTTCCTTGGCAAAATGGCAAAGGGAACTCTTGAAGCAACATTGGATAAAGAATTCAAGCAATTGAGCAGCTAGAAAAAAGTGCTTTTCAAGCGGAAAACTAATTTTTATTTGGCTAATTGTGAGAATTTTTTGATTAATAACAAAGTGAAGAACCCAAAATATCTGTAACACGCTTGTAAAATTTGGATTCTTCTTATACGAAATCAGGCAGAAAGGTCTAATCTACTCAAAATTTATAGATTTAGTAGAGCAGACATTTTTGTCTGTTGCGATTAAATATTTACTTTTTCAATAGAATGATAGAATTCAAAACTGAAAAATAATTGCAGTTTTATTTTTTTAAAAAAAAAAATATTTGAATTGTTTGAATTATTAATTAATTTTGAATTTTAGAATCATCATATAGGTAAACAAATGGAAGTGCTAATTCGAAAAATGGAATTGCAAGAAATTGAAATTGCAATGTATTTGGCATATAAAGAGGGGTGGAATCCGGGCTTAAACGATGGACTTGCATTTTTTAATACCGATCCTGACGGCTTTTTGCTTGCTGAGGTAAATGGCGAGGTAGTTGGATGTATTTCTGCTGTTTCTTATAGTGATGATTATGGCTTTATTGGCTTTTATATTGTTGATGCCGAGCATCGACTTGGTAATGCGGGGGCGCAACTGGCTCTTAATGCACTAAAATACTTATCTGGCAAAAATATTGGAATTGACGGAGTGCTGAATCGAGTGAAAAACTATGAAAAAATCGGATTCAAACTTGCTTATAAAAATGTCAGATTTGAAAGTATTGGCGGTCAATATTTTATTGATGAACATATATTGCCACTTAAAGAAATTGATTTTAATCAATTGGTTGAATATGACAAACACTGCTTTCCGGTTAAAAGAGAAAAATTCCTAAAAGATTGGACTTCTTTACCTAACATCCATACTTACGGCTATCTAAAAGATGGAAAATTAATGGGTTACGGCACAGTTAGACCGTGCAGAAAGGGATTCAAAATTGGTCCTTTGTTTGCTGATAACTTGCATATTGCCGATGAAATCTATAAAGCATTATCGAATCATGCAGTTGATGATTATTTGTATTATGATGCTCCCGAAGCAAATCCAAATGCATTGATTCTTGCTGAAAGATATGAAATGAGAAAAGTATTCGAAACTGCAAGAATGTATAACAAAGAAGAGCCGATTATAGATTTGAATAAGATTTTTGGCGTTACAAGTTTTGAATTGGGATAGAAGTATTTTTTCTTGATTTTTTTTGGATTATTTCAGTACTTAATGGCTTGATTCTATATCTTAATGATTTTTTATTTTTGAAAAAAAATTCTTGAAAATTTGTTGGAAAAGTAAATATTTGCACAGCAGACAAGAATGTCTGCTCTACTAAATTCGAATATTACAAGTAGATTAGACATTCTTGTCTGATTTAATAAAATATAAATTCGACTTTTTCAGTAGATTTTTAGAATGATTGCCATTGTTCATAAAGTAATTTAGTTAATTTTTTTGCTTCAACAATAGAATATTTATTTTTATAACATCTTTTAAAACTTAGAATGAATAATCCGGTTTTTCATCGAAACGATATAATTAGAATTGCATATTCTACTGCGGCATGTTCGTACAAAATAATTCCCGAGTCAGTTATTTTCCCTGAAAATATTTACGAAATTATTCATATTTTGGAATTTGCAAAAGCGAATTCAAAAAATATTACATTTCGTGGAGGGGGAACCTCGCTTTCGGGACAGGCACTCGGTGATGGAATTATTTGCAATCTTACAAAAAATTGGAGCAAATTCGAAATTCTGGATAATGGAGAAAGAATAAAATGTGAGCCGGGTTTGGTTGCCGGAAGAGCAAATTCAGCACTAAAGATTTTTAATAGAAGAATCGGTCCGGATCCTGCATCTATAAATTCGGCCACTATTGGCGGTATTCTGGCAAATAATTCATCGGGAATGATGAGCGGTATCAATCAAAGTGCTTATCATAGTTTTGAATCTATGGAATTTCTGCTATGTTCGGGTACATTGATAAATTCCGCTGACGAAGATGCAGATTTACAACTCCAAAAGCAAGAAGCAAATTTATATAATGAATTGCTCAAAATTAGAAAATTTATTTTCGAAAATGAAAAGTTATTGAATAAAATTCAGAAAAGTTATGAATTGAAAAATACAATCGGCTATCAAATGAACAGTTTTGTTGATTTCAATAAGCCGATAGATATACTCACACATCTTTTGGTTGGCTCGGAAGGTACTTTGGGCTTTATCAAGTCTGTGATTTTGAAAACATATCCAACCTACAAACATAGAATTTCTGGTCTTGCTTTGTTTTCGGATTTTTCGTCTGCGGCAAATTCTATTCCCGAAATAAAAAAATATTCTCCTCAAAGTGTTGAAATTATTGATGTAAATTCATTAAAATCTATTTCATATTTGCCAGAATTGCCAACAATTATTAAAAATATCAAAGATGATAATACCGCTCTACTTTTTGATTTTGCAAGCGATGAAATTCAAGATTTGGTTGAGTTCAAGTCGGATATTGATAAATTATTTACAAATAAAGAGAATTTGATTTCTTATAATTTTGAAGAAGGCGAAAAAGAGCAAGAGAATTTATGGAAAATCAGAAAAGGATTGCTGCCGGCTTTGGGTAAATCAAGAGCAAAGGGAACTGGGGTGATCATTGAAGATTTATGTTTCAAAATTGATGATTTTTCTTCCGCCATCAAAGATTTGAGAATTTTGTTGGATAAACATTCTTATTATAATACAAGCATTTATGGGCATGGACTTGATGGAAATATTCATTTTTTGCTAAAACAATCTTTTAATAAAGATAGTGAAAAATCAAGATTTGGAAATTTTATGGAAGATTTGGCTAATCTTGTTGTTGATAAATATGATGCTTCGCTTAAGGCGGAGCACTCCACAGGAAGAAATCAAGCACCTTTTGTCGAAAAAGTTTGGGGTAGCGAAATTTATGAATTGATGAAGAAAATAAAATCCACTTTCGATCCCGAAAATATTCTGAATAGAGATGTAATAATCAGTGCTGATAAGCAAATTCATCTGAAAAATCTTAAAGAAATGCCCGAAACAAATGAATTGATTGATGATTGTATTGAATGTGGATTTTGCGAGCCGGTTTGCCCAACAAGATTTGCAACGCTTACTCCAAGACAACGTATTTCAGTGCTAAGGCATTTGACTTCAACTGAAAAAAATGCTGATTATTTGAAATTGATAAAGGATTATGATTATTATTCGATAGACACTTGTGCCACTGATGGAATGTGCCAAATTGCTTGTCCGGTTGGTATAGATACCGGAAAGCTGACGAAATCATTCAGAAATAACTCGCATAGCAAATCTGATATTGATATTTCGCTATTTTTTGCTGATAAATTTAATATTATTGAGAATGTTGTTACTCCATTGAATAGTGCACTACACTTGGCAAATAAAATTCTTCCTGAGAATAAAACTACAGAATTAATATCCAATTTTGCCAATCAAACCAAGAAAATTGGCATTATTTTACATCAATGGAATCATAATATCGGCAAAAGTTCAAACATTAAATTTTCAAATAAAGCAAATGCAGATTTTCTTTATTTCCCAACCTGTATGAGTAGAATTGCCGGTAGAATTGATTCGGAGCAAGATATAAATCATACTGCAATTTTTCTTGCTAAAAAAGCCGGTTTCTCTATGGAAATTCCTGATAATTTCAAGGATAATTGTTGTGGTATGGCTTTCGATTCTAAAGGTTTGAAATCTGCAGGAGAAAAAGCAAACTTGAAATTACTCGAATCAATTTACCAATCAAGTGATAAAGGAAGAATTCCGGTTGTGATTTCGGCATCTTCTTGTGCATATTTCATATTGAAAAATTTAGAAAATTCTGATAGTAAATATAGCAAAATAAAAGTTTTAGAACTTGTTGAATGGGCAAATATAATTTCCAAAAAAATGAAATTTTTGAAATGTAATCGCCAAATTATGATTCATATTAATTGTTCAATCGAAAAGTTAGGATTAAGAGAAAAATTCATTGAATTAGCAAAAAAAATTGCCGATAATATTTATATACCGGTACATTCTACTTGTTGTGGTAGTGCGGGAGATAGGGCTTTGTTGTATCCTGAGATTATAAAATCATCAATGTTTCAGGTAAAAAATGAGATAAATACATTGAATATAAAAGAGTGTTATTCGTCTAACTTAACTTGTGAATTTTCAGTTGCTAACGAACTAAAAATTGACACAAAATCAATTCTTTATTTGATGAAAGAATTTGTAATTTAAATAGCTCGGTATATATGGACTTTCAAAATAGCACAAAGCAAGAGTTAATAGCTTATATAAAGCATCTGGAATCTGAATTAAATCAGAAAATTCAGTCAAATAATCTTATAGAACTGGATCGAAACGATGTTGATATTACTTCAAATAAAAATATTGAAAGTAATCTTCAGAAATTGCAAACATATTACTATAATTTATTTGAGCAATCACCTGATGGATTGGTAATAATTGATACCGAAACTCTTATTTCAGTTGAATTTAATCAAATCGCACACAATCAACTCGGATATACTCGAGAAGAGTTTGCTTTGTTGAAAATAAATGATTACGAAGCAATCGAAAATCCTGAGGAAACATTAGAGCATGTCAGAAAAATATATGCAAACGGCTATGATATTTTTGAAACCAAACACAGAAAGAAAGATGGGCAAATTTTGGATATTTTGGTTAAGGCAAAATTAACTAAGGTAAACGGCAAAGACCATTTTTATTGCGTTTTTAGGGATATAAGCGGCATCAAAAATGCAGAAAACTCCCTAAAAGAAAGCGAAGAAAGATTTAAAATAATGGCGGCAAATGTTCCGGGAGTGATTTTTGAATGGTTCGAAAGGAACGATGGATCAAGAGGTTACAAATATATAAGCCCAAGATGCAAAGAATTTTTTGGTGTGGAGCAGGCAGATTTAATAGCGGATTGGACTTTAGTAAAAATTTATCATGAAGATTTATTGCCTTGGAGCAATTCAATAGAGGAAGCGAAAAAAAATAAATCAGATTGGTTTTTTGAAGGAAGATTTGTGCTCCCCGATGGTAGTATTAAATGGTGGAACGGTTATTCCTCACCTGTTAAAATTAGCGATGAAGAAATTATTTTTGATGGCATATTGGTTGATATAACTCCTCAAAAAAAGCAGGAGGAAGATTTATTAAAGTCATATTCATTAACAAAATTAATGCTTGATTCTGTTGAAGAAGGTATTATTTTGATTGATAAAGACGAAATGATAAATAGTTATAATCAATTATTTTTTCAAATGTGGGATTTGAGCAATTTCTATACAGAATTCAAACAGGCATCTATATTTTTTGAATTATTAATTCCATTAACAATAAATAGAGAAGAATTTGATTCAATAATCAAAAAGAGCAGTCACTATCCGCATATTCCAATAAACGGAAAATTGTATCTGAAAAATAAAAAAGTA
>JANJUO010000404.1 GCA_024710535.1 bacterium | reverse complement strand
ACCGCTTGTTCCGGTAAGGATTCCATTATCTGTATCCAAATTCAAAGAACGCAATGATAATGATTTATACTGTGGAGATGCTTGGAATGAAAGCGAACCGGCAGTAATGGATGGATTTGAGCCACCGAGTCGCAATGAATCAATTTCTGCACTTGAAATGTTATATAATATATTGTGACCATCAATATTCACTGTATCGGAATTGAATAACTGACCCGGATAATATGAAGCGCCAATACCTGTATGACTTTGGTTTGACCAAGAACCGCCATTATTCCAATTACCATCTGCAATACTATAATATATTCTTCCTGTCATGAATGAATTTGGTGCTCCAGCAGTCCAATCACCGTCTAATGTTTCTATTAATTGAGGATAATTTGGAGAAAGTACTATTTCGCTTGCGGTTACATCAGGATTAGCTCCAAGATTAATTTCCCAATTGCCATCATATTGTGCAGGAATATAATCATCAACGTTGCCGCTTACATCACTACTTTGGAAGCCAAATCTGATATCATTGCCAACCACACTGCTCAAGCCACTTGTTTGGATTTTCCAATACTTATTCAATACATCATCTGCTCTGCGATTTGGATGCTTTGTGTCTTTGAGCCAAACGGAGATTGATGGACTTCCTGAAGAAAGAACGCTCAAATCCAAATCTGCAGGATTATAAACACCTCCGGTTCCAATTGGGAAAAGGAAGGAGTAGGAATTTAAGTCAGATGGAATATCTGAAGCACCAGTAATGTTTACTAAATAATCCTCTATTTCGCCTGAAGCACCTCCGGTTTGGCAAGCATTATCAGCATTTGTTGTGGAACTGGTAATTTTTACCCTCATTCTGGTGGTGCCATTTAATGCTGTACCGGGAATAATTAATGTTAAATTTGCAGTGATTGATGTTTGAAAAAAACTAGAATTATTAGAACTTGAACTCAATAACTCATTTGATTCAAAAATATAGTTTTGATTTAGATCAATCCAAACTCTCATGTGTCTTGTTGGATCAAGCCAACTTGCTGTTCTTGTTAATGCTAATGTTGGATTACCAGGACTAACATTTGCGGCTGTTTCATTTGTAAAATCAGAATATCCGCTATCTCCACTACTTTTATCAATACCTGCAAAAACTACTCTAGTGATATGACGGCTACCAGTAGTCAAACTTGAAGTACAATAACTTGGATCTGAAGCTCCTGTGATGGTAACAAGATAATCTTCATATTCACCGCTTATCGAACTCTCTTCACACCCATCACTAGCTTGAGATGCATTTTGTTTTATTGATACTCTCATTCGGGTAGGTCCATTTAATGCTGATGGATCTAATGTGAAATTTCCATTATAAGTAAGTGAATTAATTGCTACAGTTTGAAATAAACGTTCACTAATTTCAAATATATTATTTTGATTATAATCAATCCAAGCCGCAAAATATATTGGGTCAGTATTGTTTCTTGTAATGCTCAAGGTTTTGAATCCAGGAGAAAGAGTTGGGCCAGTGAATAAAGTAAAATTCGAATAACCAGCTTGACCACTAGAATTACTCCAAGAGTCAATTGCCACATTTGTAATCCATCTTGAACCTGATAAACTTGCTATGCAATACAATGATGTTACCCCTAATAACTCCTTCTTCACATAACTGTTGTCTGTATTGCCGGCTATTTCTATCATTCTGTTTGATGAGAAGGAGCCAGAGCTTGGTGAAACTGTTGCATTTTTTCCAAAAGTGAGAATTGCATCATCATCAAGTATTACTTTGCTATCTGTATTGAATTGGAGCGAGCCGCTTATATATGTGCTATGCTCAAGCGAAAGATTACTGCCGCTTTTGTTATTGATTAGATTTTTGAAATCTGTTGCGTAGGTTCCGGTAACATTTGAGGCAGATGTGCCATTGAAAGTAACTGTTGACATAGAAGCAGTATCAATCTTGTTTAATCCGGAATTATTAACCAAATCCTTTCCAATTGTTATTGCATTTGATGTTGGAATGAACGAACCGCTATTAACAGTAAGGTCATTTTTGATAATTATTCCCGATGATAGTGTTACAGATTCGCTCGCATCTGCATTTATAGTCATAGAGCCAATATTTGCTGGAATTCCATCTCCAGTTGTCTGCGTAGATACATAACTTGGATTGGATATGAATACTGTGTAATCTTCGACTTCGCCATAATCAGCACCATCATTGTCTGGATCGCATCTATTAGTAGGAATATCCGAATCATTTCTGACTATCAATCTTGCTTGAGTAGTTCCCGAAGATAAACCTGATGGGATTGTAAAAGTCATATCAAGTTGTGCAGATAAAGGAAACCTGGTTGTTCCTGAAATTCTTTCATCTGAATCAAATGTACCATTATAATCAGTATCAATATACAAAGTTGCATAATAAGAATCGGCTTGATTGAATCCTAAAATGTTAACTCTCATAGTATATTGTTGACCTACAGAGACACTCACAACCATGTCTGGATAGTATCTAAAACCATTTGTACTTCTATCGCTTGAATTATCTAAAAATGCTGACCCAAAAGAACTCCCTGTTGAAATTCTAACTCTACTTATATATCCATAAGTAGTTTGTAATCCTGTTGCGACACAATACTGATCATTTGATTGATTATAAGTAGCAGGCATTTTTCCTTGTGCATTAAATATATAATTGCCGTTGTTATGATTTCCATAATTATAATTTGCAGAAATAGAAGTGCTTCCATTCATTCTAATTATATTACCAATATCTGCCGAAGCATCGACTCCATTTTCCAAGCCCGTTTCGAATGTACAGCCATCTTCCATTTCAAATGTAGATGTACGAATCACGAAAGTGCCTGCATCCAAATGACCAGAGCCGTGTACGGTTTTTTATATTATAAAACCCCC
>JANJUO010000403.1 GCA_024710535.1 bacterium | reverse complement strand
AAATAAAAAATGATTTTGTAAATTACCATACCAAATAAATATTAGATTGCGTAAAAAACATTAGTATTGTAGTGCTTTATTCCAATATAAGTTAATATTTAATTATAATAAATTTATAACAATTCATTATAAATATCTATTACTTCATAATAAATATATTTGTCATCATAAATAGTTTTATAATAATCGCAATAAATATAAATTAAATCATAATTAAATTATAATAATTCATAATAAATAATTATAACATCAAAATATATTTTATAATTCATCGTATTACTTTTTTTATCAATACAATTAATTTATGAATTATTTTATTTGATGATTTTATGATTGCAACAAATGTTAGACGTAAATATTCTATTCATGATAGTAAATTATCTATGATTGCCATACATCTTTGTGATTCTCTAACAAGAGATTATGATGATGTTAAAAATTTCGGAGTCACATTAAATAATATAAGTGAATTAGCAGCTCTTAAAGATATATTTGCAAACTTTAAGACCGATAAAATTTATCTTTCTGAGTGTATGAGTGCTACTGAACACAAAAAATTATTAAATAAAGAACTTAAAGAGTCTATTAGAAAATTTATTTTACGTTTTCATGTTAAATGGGGAGTCAATTCATTCGAAGCAAAATCTTTAGAATCAAAAGGAATGAATAATATGACTGATAATAATCTCATTGCACTTGCTTATCGTATTCTTGAAAAATCTATTTTTTATTTTGATGAACTTAGCATTGATGGATTAACTCAAGACACAATTAATGACTTTTCTAATTTGTTAATTTCATTTGAAAATGCAATAGATGATCAAAAAAATAATATTAATCTACGAGAAATTAAAGCTCAAGAACGAATTGTATTGGGCAATCAACTATATGATTTGGTTGCTAAATATTGTGAAATAGGCAAAATAACTTATGCAATGAGTAATCCGGCAAAATATAAAGACTATCTAATTTATAAATAGTTCAATTTATTACAATTTATAATTAATCTAGGACATTATATTATAAATATCATTAATAAAAAATTATTCACTTATAATTGATTTGGCAATATGAAAAAATATATACTTCTAATAGCACTTATAATGCTCAGTGCAACACATTTTGCCCTTACAAAATATTTTTATATGCCCGGCGAAAGCAAGTGGGGCACCCATTATTTATATGCAAATAGTATGCATGATAGTTTGGATTTCATTAAACTATTTGATAGCAAAGGCAATGTTGTTGATGTTAAAATTACAAAAAGTCAAAGCCATTTTATACCAAATGAAAGACCTAATCTGAGATTAATTAAGGTTGATTATTCTTTAACTATTCCAAACGACTTTAATTATCCTGATAGTTTATTCAGATTTGGGCTCAAATCTCGTCAACAATATGATACCACTTTTGATTATTTCTTCTATATATTAAGAGAAAAGCCCATTTCCAATCTAAAAATTGTTTCTCCAAAAGAAAAATCTGTCGATATAGATGTTAAACCTGTCTTTGAATGGCAACATGAAAGTAATTACGCAATAAGGAATTACAAATTCCAACTTGCTAAAGATAACAAATTTACTGCAATGATACTTGATACAATATTGAGCGGTAATAAAATTGTTTACAAGGGTGAACTCACTCCTATTACGAAGTATTATTGGCGTGTGAAGTCCGATTACTTTGAAGGAGATAGCAATTACTATAATGCCAATTTCACAACAGGAGCAAAAACTACTTGGGAATATTATGAAATTGACAAATATCATTATGCGCGGGATATTCAAATGCTTGATAGCGGCAGACTGATTATGACCGATCATCAAGTAGGATTTTTGATTTCCGATGATAATGGTGCAAATTGGACTGCAGTACAAACTCCGAATATTATACCATTTAAGGTAACTCCTCCAAGTGATGGAAAGATATTTGCATTTGCTTTCGACTATAATCAATCTCAATACAAGATCTTAAAATCAACAAATAATGGCAATACTTGGGCTGTATTTAAATCTCTAATTAGTGGCGACGCATATCAAACTGATAGAAAGTTCAATTACTTAGTTAATTCTAATAACGAATTTATTTTTGCCTTCAAAAACCAACTTATTAAGTACAAAAGTATTGATATGGAGGAATTAGTTTATTCTACTAAGATCGATACATCATTGATTACAGGCATTGCAGAATTAAAAAATGGCGATATAGTTGCTGTTACCACTCATATTTATATTGACAAAGATGCCGATAGAGGTGAAATATATTTAATAAGTGATAATGGCAAAAATACAACAAAAATATTCGGTATCGATAGTGTTCACACAGATTTTATAGCACTAAATTCCCTCGAAAATGGCAATTTGATTGCGACTGCACAAATAGAAACCGCTAACAGCAAAATTGCTCAGTATTATCTATCAGAAAATCAAGGCAAAGACTGGAATTTGGTATCTGAAATAGATAATGCTGTTGTTATCAACACAATTAACACATACGATGGAGATTTGATTTCGCACATTCGTGATAGTAAAAAGCTCATGCAAATATCTAAAGATTACGGGAAATCTTGGATAAATATCAGCGGAAATATTCCATTGAGCAATACTGCATTTGACATCAAAATTCTGAATGATAGCACGCTCTATTACTTAAGTAATGGCAACAGAATTTATCAAACAAATATCCGCTCTGGAATTGAAATGTCCATTTACCCAAAAGGCAAAGCCAATTCGGAAACTAACAAGATCAATTTAAATTGGAGAAACAACAATCGTGCAGAAAAATACAATCTCCAAATAGCTGAAAACGCCGATTTCAAAAAAGTTCCTTCCATCAACGAAGCAAATATTTTCATTGACGAAGATTTAACAGACAATAAATATACTTTTGCAGACTTTGAATTTAATAAGAAATATTTTTGGCGAGTTAGACCATATTATGAAAATAAATGGATGGATTGGTATAAAGCAAATTCGTTTGAAGTAACAGATATTTCATCCGTTTTACCAAATTATAAGCTCTACGAAATAGATGTTTTTCCTAATCCAGCAAGTGAATTCTTAAAAATACAAAATGAAAACGTTGTAAGAATAGAAATAATTGATATTAATGGCACAATTCTTATCAATCAAGATATTCCAGCAGATAATCTTGATGTTTCCAAACTCAATTCCGGCATATATTTGATTAAAATATATAAAAATAATGCAATTTATAGTGCAAAATTTGTGAAGGAATAAAATATTGTGGAGAATTTTCTCTCCGTTCCGTCTGTTATTACAATCACAAAAAAAAATGTCAATATAAAAATAAGCATACCGTCAATATCTCATATTAATAAATATGTTTTTTTAAATTAAGGAGTTGTATGGATATTCAGTATTGGATTTATTTTAACTTGTTTGTTTTGATAATGTTGGCTCTGGACTTGGGTGTATTTCATAGGAAATCGCATGAAGTCAGCATCAAAGAAGCATCAATTTGGTCACTGGTCTGGATTGGACTTGCCCTAATCTATAATTTTATAATTTATCAAACAATGGGCGAAGCGAAAGCGGTTGAATTTCTAACTGGTTATTTGATCGAGAAATCCCTTTCTGTTGATAATATTTTTGTATTTGTATTGCTTTTCGGTTATTTCCAAATCCCTCCGAAATATCAGCACAAAGTGCTTTTCTGGGGAATTTTGGGTGCCTTGGTGATGCGTATAATTTTCATTTTTGCGGGCGTTGCATTAATTGAGCAATTCCATTGGACAATTTACATTTTTGGCGCATTTTTGATTTATACCGGTATCAAAATGGTTACCGAAAAAGATAAAAAAATGGAGCCGGAAAATAATCCCCTTATCAAATTAGCGAGAAAGATGATACCTGTTACTCATGAGTTTCATGAAGATAAATTCTTTGTGAAAATCAATAATATCAAGCACGCAACGCCTTTGTTCATTGCATTGATTATGATTGAAATAACAGATTTGATTTTTGCTGTTGACAGTATCCCTGCAATTTTGGCAATCACTCAAGACCAATTTATTGTTTATACATCCAATGTATTTGCCATTTTAGGATTACGTTCGCTTTATTTTGCACTGGCGCATATTGTTCATCGCTTTGTTTATCTTGTGTATGGCTTGGCAATAATTTTGGTATTCGTAGGTTTGAAGATGGTAATGGTTGATATTTACAAACTTCCAACGGTTGTATCTTTGGTTACTATTGCACTTATTTTGACTGTAAGTATTGTTGCTTCATTAATGAAAACAAAAAATCAAGCAAATAATTCAGAGAAATAAAAAAATTATACAATATTTTAGTTACATTTGCATATATATTATTTTAGTTATTGTCAATTTTTAAAAGAAATTATGAAATATTTAGTTGTTGATGACTCACCTACAATGAGAAGAATTGTAATAAATTCTCTTGCTGTCTTGGGAATTACAGGAATTGTTGAAGCAGAAAATGGCGAGGAAGCCTGGAAAAAACTCAAATCAAATAAAATTGATTTTATGATAACAGATTGGAATATGCCGGAAATGAATGGTTTGGAACTTGTTCAATATATTCGCAAAGATCCGGAATATAAAGATTTACCAATATTGATGGTAACAACTCGGGGAAATAAAGAAGATATTATTGCGGCACTCAAAGCAAAAGTTAATAATTATATGGTAAAACCATTTACGCCATCTACTTTGAAAGCGAAAATTGACGCAATTATGGAAAAATTATAAAATTTAATTTGCATAATTTAATAAAAATTGTTAATTTGCATAGTGAATTAGTGCATTTTGGAGGTTTATATGAGTTTGAATATTAATTCAGAAATGAATCGTGCAGAAAAATTACAGTCATACAGAGAGCCGGCTGTAAATGTTCAGCAACAGATTCAAAATCAAGTACTTGTTGATTCAACTAAAGGAGATAGATCTACTCCTCAAGTGATGCTTCAATTACTTACAGCGACCCAACCACCGGCACAGATACAGAATGTTGCACAGAATCAGATCAAAAAAGGATATTTGGACATCAAAATTTAAATATTGAAGAATCTGAAAAGTTTAGAAAGAGCGGAGCATAATTGTTCCGCTTTTTTTTATTCCAAAAATCTATCATTTCATACAATTCTTCTTTAATAGCATAAATAAATATGTTATATTTCTTTTTTGATATAAGCACTTATTAAAATTGTTCAACGATTTAGGTGATTTGATTATGAAATTAATTATTTACTTTTTAATTCTTATGCTATCTTTGGAATTATCGGCAAAAACCCCCGAAATTAAATGGTGGTTTGATACAAAGGATGCCTCTGCCGGTCAATCATCTGCGGCAGACATTGATAATGATGGCAAATACGAGGTGATTTTTGGCTGTTATAGAAATGACAGTTGCGTTTATGCTCTCAACGGCGAAAATGGCTCATTATTATGGAAATATAATGCAAGTACGAAATATGGCGAAGGCTGTAATGATGTTGCCACTCTACCTTTCGATATTGATGGAGATGGAAAAATTGAAGTAATTGTTCCAAGTTCTTGCAATCCAACAACATTTTGTTTCTACGGAGAAACTGGAGAAGTAAGATGGGCAAGCAAAACAAGAGGCAGTGATTCACCTCCGACAATTGCAGATTTGGATGGTGATGGTTTATTAGAGATTTTGCATGGTGAGTTTGGTGGCTGGCTAAATTGCATTTCGGCTCTAACTGGCGAAAAAAAATGGGAAATACCTGTAAATCTCAAATCATGGATACAAACAGCTCCAACCATTGTTGATGTCAATAATGATGGTCAATTAGATATTGTGGTTGCCACTTGGTGCTTAAGTAAAGAAGATACAAATAAAGTATATGCCTTTGATGGAAAAACTTTGGAGAAACTTTGGGAATTTGCGGTAAAGGACGTAATCTATCACGGAACTGCGGTTGCAGATTTGGACGAGGACGGAAAAATCGAGTTGCTGATTGGGGATTATTCAGGTGAGATGTATGTTCTTAATGGGCACGATGGCTCACTTAAATGGTCGCATCAATTTGGAGAGTATTATGCCGTATCAGGTCCCGTTTCGATTTCCGATCTTGATGGAGACGGCAAACTTGAAATAGTTGTTTCCGGATGGTTCAAAATGATTGCTCTGAGAAATGACGGTTCATTTTATTGGGAATACCAGATCCCTGATTATTCAAGTTGTTTCAGAGGTGCCGCCCTTTCCGATATTGATGACGATGGCTTGCCTGATGTAATTTTCGGCACTGGCATAGGAAAGTTAATTGCTTTGAAAGGAACAAATGGAGGAGAAATTTGGCTCGTGGATCTTGCCGAGCATTATGGCAAAAAATTCGACTTGGACAATGCACCGCTTGTTGCAGATTTTGATCAGGACGGACTTCTTGATGTATTCGTTGTTGGCGGGCACATGGAATATCCCGAGTTCAGAAATGGCTATGGTAGAGCATATATGATTTCTGCCGGCAAAGGAGCAGGTCCGGAGTGGCTAATGTTTCAAAATAATCCTGGTAGAAATTCAAATTATTTATGGAAAGCACCTTCGAATGTAGAAAATGAAATTGACAACAATATTGATTATATCTATTTTGACAACAACAGCAAATCATTGATATTTCAATCTAATACCGATGCAGTTGCAAATGTTGAATTATTTGATTATTTAGGCAATAAGAGTTTTTCCATTCTAAATATTGAATTAATAAATGGAAAAAATACCATTGATTTGAGAAATTTCAGTAATTATTCAAGCGGATTATATTTTGTCAGGATCAGTCTTGCTAATGGTTTGACTATCAATAAAAAAATTCTTCTTTTCTAATAAATTTTAGAGCGTAGTTGAATAATTTGACTTTACATCAATTACGCTCTTTTTTTTCAATATTCAAAAATTTGACAGTTATAAAAAAACTGAAAGAAATTATACTTGTCAATACTTATACATTGTTGAGGTTTGCAGAATATACAAGTATTGGTAACTGCTAAGCTACTTTGAAATATTTTCCTGTCTTCTGTATAAAAAAATAAACACTGTAAGTTCAGCATTGTTAACCAAGACACGGCTTAATTAAGGTAAATAACAGTATGCTTAACTGAACTTGGCTAAGTTATAAGAAAAATAATTTCAAAGCTCCTCCACAAAGCCCTTTTCGACCAAGTAAAGACCTTTCTATTCTAACTAAATTTGCAATTTTAGAATATATTATCTTTGAGCATAAATCCTAACTGAATTAACAATTCTGTTGCCTTTTTTCCTATAATTTCATGCCCCATGCCAAATTCCATGTAAAAACCATAAAGATATAAATGTAAAATTGGCGCCACATAAGTACGATTAACAAATACCAAGTTTGGATTTGGGTAGGGGTCATAAGGAGAGCATACTTTAAAATCAATAAGATTATCATCCAAGTTACGTCCGAAAGGCAAATTAATGCTGATTGTTTCATAAGAATATTCCAAATGCCCATAACAAAGCGAAACTCCAATTTCAAAGCTCTCACTATTTATAAGACTATGAAAAATATTGAATTGGTAACCGGTGTTCTTTAGTCCTAATGAAGCTCTTATACCAAAATTATTATAATAATATGAATAAGTAAGATTGTAAAGCCCAGGCGTACCAAGTGAAAATGCTAATGCTCCATAACTTGAATTTAACTGATTTTTGAATTCAATTTTTTTTACATTATTGCTTTCTATTTGAATCTGCTTGCTTGTATCTCTTTCCTGAATTTGTAAATTGAAATGTTCTTCATCAAAAGTTTGTATTGCCCCAATAATTTCTTGACCGTTTTTCAACTGAATTTTTGAAAGCATTTGCGTTTTTTTCTTTATCAAATTTTTGTTCAATCCCCGATAAGTTCCATCTAATAAGATAATATTTAAGCTGTCATTGGATTCAAAAGTTGGAACTCCTTCATACTTTTTGCCATCTTGCATTTTAATTTTTAATTGAGTAAACAATTGCAATGAATTTAGCAACAAAATAATAATAATTATCTGTTTCATAACATTTTCTCCAATTTTTAATTATTAAAACTATTCAATTTTAACTAAAAAGGCACACAGAATTATTATATAGCAAATTGCAAACTTAGCAAAATCATTTAATTAAACAAAGAGAATTAGATTAATTATTCAAACTAAGTAATCAGTTTAAAAATATTGATGTCTATATTTAGAGGAAATCCATAAGTTGATTAAAATTTTGCACTCCTAACCAAGACACGGCTCAGTTAAGGTAAATAAATATATAGGTAACTAAGCGTGGGCTTGATTATAGTAGAACTACGATACTGTATCAAATTCTGCTCATTTCGATACAAAGCTGAAGCTTTTACTCAATGAGCGGAATCCACCGATAATAAGAAGTAGCTTATCGAAGTTGATAACTTCTCATTTTCTTCTGATATTACTTGATTTAAAATAGAATTTTAAAAAAAAGTTAAAATCATATTTTGTTTTGACGAATTAATGTTTTATTTTGGTAGTTTGTAAATTAATAAATTGAATTAATTATTATGGCTAAGGATAAAAAATCCGAAATTGTTGGACAGAAGTACATTGCCGTTCGTGGTGCCAAGCAACATAATCTAAAAAATGTAGATGTAGATATTCCAAGAAATAAATTAACAGTGATTACCGGAGTGAGCGGTTCCGGGAAATCATCTCTTGCTTTTGATACCGTTTATGCCGAAGGTCAAAGACGTTTTGTGGAATCGCTTTCCTCTTATGTTAGGCAATTTCTTGAAAGAATGCAGAAACCAAATGTGGAATCGATAGATGGATTGCCGCCTGCAGTTGCAATTGGGCAAAATACTCTGCAGAAAAATCCACGCTCAACCGTTGGAACCAATACCGAAATTTATGATTATCTAAGGGTTTTATTTGCAAGAATAGGAACGCCAATTTGTCCAAGTTGCAAGCGAGAAATCAAAAGTGACAATCCCGCCAATGTTATCAAGATGATTTCCGATTTTGATGTTGATGATAAATTGTTGGTTCTGTTTCCATTTGTTAGGGCAAAAGATAGTGTGGACGAGGATATAGACTATTATAAGAGTTTTGGCTATTTCCGAATTTATGTTGCCGAAAAGGATGAAATTATAAATTTAGATGAAAAGAAAATCAATCCAAAATCATCTTTCAAAAATGTATATGTTATTGCTGACCGTATCAAAATGGCAAACGATGAAGAAAGTATCACTCGTATTTATGATTCAATCGAGCAGGCATTCAATTTAGGTGCCGGCAAAATGGCTGTAAAAAATCAGACAAGCGGCAAAATCATCAAATTTAGCAAGTCGTTTGAATGTGCTGATTGTGATTATGAATTTGATGAACTTACTCCTCGTCTTTTTTCTTTTAATAATCCGCAGGGTGCCTGCCCAAGTTGTCAAGGATTTGGCAGGACTCTTGATATTGATGAAGATTTGGTGATTCCCAACAAGAAAAAATCTATTATTGATGATGCAATTGCTCCATTTAGCACTGAAGTTATGTCGAAATTCAAGCGCATTATGATAAAGGAATCTGCAAAATTTAAATTAAGAATCGATGTTCCGTATAATGAATTAAGCGATGATGAAACGAAATTTATTTGGGATGGTGGTGGCGAATATATTGGTTTGAACGGATTTTTTGCAATGCTCGAAGAGGGTTCATACAAAGTAAATTATCGAGTAATGCTCAGTTATTATCGTAGCGTTGTGAATTGCCGAAAATGTAAAGGTTCAAGAATACGCTCGTCTGCTCAGCAAGTT
>JANJUO010000394.1 GCA_024710535.1 bacterium | reverse complement strand
ATCAACCAACACTTTGGCGCCATATTTATGAGAAATTTCAATAAGGTCAGGAAGATTAACTATTTCTCCGGTAACAGAGAAAACGCCATCAGTTACAACGAGTTTACCTGCTTTATCGGGAATTTTCTTTAAAACCTCTTCCAAATCTTCCATGTCATTGTGTTTGTAGCGTTTGAATTCAGCAAAAGCACCTTTTGCAAGAATTGCGGCATTCACAATACAAGCATGATTTTCTTTGTCTGAAATGATGTAATCACCTTTTTGAACCAAAGTAGAAACCACTCCCAAAGCGGTTTGATAGCCCGTGCTATACAATAAAACCGATTCAGTACCAAAAAACTTCGCCAATCTGTCTTCCAATTCAATGTGAAGATCAAGAGTGCCGGTTAAATATCTCGATCCCGAACAGCCAGTGCCATATTTTTCAATTGCATGAATTGCAGCTTCTTTTACTTTTGGATGTGCTGTTAGTCCAAGATAATTATTTGAGCCGGCCATAACAATTTTTTTGCCGTAAATATAAACAACCGGTCCCTCATTTTCCTGAATAGGATGAAAATATGGATAAAGTCCGGCTTGTTTAACTTCATCAGCCCTTGTAAACTGATGACATTTTTCAAATAAGTCCAATTTTATCTCCAAAATATATATTAATTCTAATAATTTTCTATGCAAAAATAATAAAATCTTTAATGATTTCAAAATCAAAATACTTTTATAAATTTTTGATTTATCAAAACATTAAATATAAAACAATTTTTTCAGTCAAGCAATAATTTTCGTTAAGTGTTGATAAATTTTATGTGAAAATTATATTTATAATTGATAAAAATGTTCTTTAATATAAAAATAGCCCTTAATTTAAATAAATCAAGGGCATTTTTTATAAAATTCTATTAAGAATTATAATTTTGGTCCAGCGGCTCTTAATGCCTGACCTGCTTCGTTATCTGTGAAGTTTTCGAAGTTATCAATGAATTTTTGTCCTAATTTTGCCGCTTGAGCATCCCATTCTTCTGGATTTGCCCAAAGATTTCTTGGATTAAGAATATGGGAATCAACATTGTTGATTGTTTTTGGCACTTTCAAACCAAATACTGGAATTTCTTCTAATTCCGATTCAAGAATTGAGCCATCAAGAATTGCATTGATAATTGCACGGGTTGAAGGAATGTCGATTCTCTTGCCAACACCATAAGCACCACCAACCCAGCCGGTATTTACTAAATAAGCTTGTGAGCCATGTAAATCCATTTTGCGAGTTAATTCATGAGCATACATTGTTGGGTGAAGCATCAAGAAAGCATTTCCAAAGCATGAAGAAAATGTAGTTTGTGGTTCTGTAACACCACGTTCTGTGCCTGCTAATTTTGCAGTATAGCCACTTAAGAAATGATATTCAGTTTGTTCTCTTGTTAATACTGATACTGGTGGCAATACGCCAAAAGCATCTGCTGTCAAGAATATAACTTTCTTAGGATGTCCGCCTTTTGATACTGGCTTAACAATATTATCAATGTGGAATAATGGATAAGAAACGCGAGTATTTTCAGTTTTCTTTGAACTACCAAAATCAAGAACGCCATTTTCGTCGAATACAACGTTTTCTAATAATGCATCCTTTCTGATTGCTTTATAGATTTCAGGTTCTTTTTCAGGGTCAAGATTGATACATTTTGCATAGCAACCGCCTTCGAAGTTAAATACGCCTTCATCATCCCATCCATGCTCGTCATCACCGATAAGGGCACGATTTGCATCAGTTGATAAAGTAGTTTTTCCTGTGCCGGATAAGCCAAAGAAAATTGCAGTATCGCCATCAGCCGCCATATTTGCAGAGCAGTGCATAGAAGCAATACCTTTTAAAGGTAAGAAGTAGTTCATGATTGAGAAAATACCTTTCTTCATTTCTCCACCATACCAAGATCCGCCAATGCATGCCATTCTTTCAGCAAGATTGAATGCAACAAATACTTCACTGTTCAAACCTTGTTCTTTCCATTCAGGATTTACTGTTTTTGATGCATTCATTACAACGAAATCAGGTTCGAAATTTGCAAGTTCTTCTTCTGTTGGACGGATAAACATATTCTTAACAAAATGTGCTTGCCAAGCCACTTCCATAATAAATCTAACTTTCAATCTTGTATCTTCGTTTGCACCTGCATAACCGTCAACAACGTATAATTTTTTGCCGGTTAATTGAGTTGAAGCAAGATTTTTGAGATGATTCCAAATTTCAGGAGTGATTGGTTTGTTATCTGAGCTTTTTTTGCCTTTTTGCGCCCACCAAACATTATTTTCAGAAGTTTCTTCTTTCACAATGTATTTGTCTTTTGGAGAGCGACCGGTGAAGATGCCTGTATCAACAGCAACTGCACCAAGATTAGTAATGTAGCCACGTTCGAATCCTTCGAGTTCGGGATTAGTTTCGTGTTCGTACAAAGTTTCATAAGATGGATTATAGAAGATTTCCTTAACATCGCTAATGCCGTATTTGCTAAGGTCGAGATTTGAATTAAACATAATGAATACCTGTTATTTTGAATATTATGGTAAAAAAATATTTATTTAAGTTATAAAAATATCAACAAATTAATAAACAACAATTATCCTAAAAATAATTATTTCAAACAACAAAATTAATAAAAATATTCTTTATTAAATATTAATAAACATTAATTTTTAAGAAAAAATAAAGATTTTGTGAAGAATTATATTTATCAAATGCGATTATATTTTATTTTTCATTGGAATCGGGCACTGGAACTGGAGTACCTTCTCTACTTAATTCTAATTCTAATTTTAAATGTGGATAGTATTTAATATTACTTGGATGCTTGTTAAATAGATGGGCGAATAAAGTGTCATAATTGAAAAAAATTTTTGATTTATCTAAATTTAGTTTTGGTATAATCTGACTAAATGAATATTTGGTTGAATTGTAACTACTTGTCAAATATTTTAATTTGCAAGAGCAAGTAATTTCTATTAAATTATAGTTATGCATTACTTTCTTATTTTTATCTCGTAGAGATTGAATTATGGTAACAAATCAAATCCTGAAATAACTCTTTATCTCGTAGAGATTATATT
>JANJUO010000381.1 GCA_024710535.1 bacterium | reverse complement strand
ATTAATGATATTTTTGGCTTGAATTCAGCAATTTTATTCCATGGATTTACTGAATTTAGGCAACCTGAAATTCAATTCATATCATTTTTCAATAATGTTGATTTTCCATTAGCAATTAATTTTGATTTTTCTTCGGTAAATGGACCCCTTTTTGGAAATTTAAGTGAACTCATTTCCAGCTTTGTTTCTGCCGGATTTTTGAATTACGATACTGAAGAATTATATAATCAAGTAGTGCCAAATGCAAACTATGACATATCAGATCCGCATATTTCACCAAGTAAATTCCTAAGAAGATGGCTTTTTAATGTTGAAAAGGAAATCCGTCATCCGCATTTTTCAAAAATTATTAAGATTTTAGAAGCCGAGAATATCGAAGATGAAACAGATTCAATATTAAAATTAGTGAAGTACTTGAATATCGAAAATAATATAAATTTGGGTGATATGTGCATTGTATCAAGAAAACCGGAATTTTATGCCGGCATATTCAGAGAAAAGTTTCGTGCAGAATCCATACCCGTAAACATTACCGACAGATTTCCTTTATCGAAATCACCTGTTGTTATTGCTATTTTTTCAGTTTTGGATTTGTTTATTCGTGGATTCAAACGAGAAGATGTAAATCGCGCTTTGAATAATCCGTTTTTAACAATTATTAATAATGAAAGCGGAAAAAAAATTGATGGCGTTAATTTATATAATACATCGGTTTTACTAAAAATTTCCGGCGGCTATAAACTTGGTGGTTATAAAAGCTGGATAAACCGAATAAATAGAAGAATTGCGGCAAACGAAAATCGGATATTAATGCTAAAAGATGATTCTCTTTCTTATGATTTGGAAATTTATTCACTTGAAGCAGAGAATAATTTATTGAAACTTGCATTAAGTGATTTCAATTCGATTGTTGACGATACTTCGTCTATAAAAAAAGAAATAGAAATTGGTGAATTTGAATA
Source organism: bacterium (assembly GCA_024710535.1). Taxonomy (GTDB): domain Bacteria; phylum Bacteroidota; class Ignavibacteria; order Kapaibacteriales; family UBA2268; genus JANJUO01. Next base: position 5,403 of record JANJUO010000381.1, on the reverse strand, counting down.
TCTAATCAAAGAATTAATAATCAAAAAGTATAAAATTAAAGAAAATATTCTTGAATATTATAAAGGTATTAATTCGTATAATTACAAGCCCGGCTCGATTGAATATTATAATTTAATGGAAATTATACAGAAAGATAGCAATGCATTATGGGCATTTGTTAAAGCATTCGATGAATTTATCAGTATTTACAAAGAAAGATTCAAACGAAAATTCTCTTTGTCTGAATTAACTAAAAGATTGAAAACTAATATTGAAGCATCCAAATATCAAATTAAGGAAAAAGTTAATTATGGTGTTACGGTAACTTCTGTTGAGCAGATAAGAGGTATCGATTTCAAAGTGTTGATACTTTGTGGCTGTTTAGATGGAATTTTTCCGGTTGCATATCGTCCTGAATCATTTCTCGGAAAGCACTTGCCTGATTCTGAGGATAGACATTTAAAATCCGAGCAAATGGTTTATTATCAATTTCTTACAAATAATCAAAAATTGATCGATAATGCCGAAGCAATGATTTTTATAACTTATCCGCAATTTGATGATGATAGGGATTTGGTGCGATCTCCATTTGTGGATTCCCTTCTGAAAATCAGCGATATTGAAGAACAAGGCAAAATTTACAATCTTAAAAAATTGAAAAAAGAAAGTTTCGAGAGCATTAACGATATTCCATGGCTAATCGAATTTTCTCTGAATTCTGAAAAGCAAATATTAGCCGCCAATAATATTATGGTTAAATATCTTGATAGCAATACTGATTTAGTGTGTAATAATTATCTTTTCTATTCAATTCAGACAATATTTGAAAATGGTTTTATTAATCCGTCAAATAATGAATCCATTTCTTATTTAACAAATTATATAAAAAAAACTTTTTCGATTACTGAATTTGAGAAATATAAAAGCTGTCCTTTTGCTCATTTTTCTGAAAGAATTCTAAAAATTAGAACTTCCGAAAATATTGAACTTACATTATCTCCTTTGGAAATCGGTAATTTCTATCACTGGATTGGATTCAAATTTTATTCGCAATTACAAAAAGAGGGCTTAGATAATGATGATTCAATTGGCATTATCAAAGCTAAGCATAATGGATTACCGAATGTTCGTTGCATTAGATTAAAAGAAGAAAATCGGGATCGATATTTGGAAATGATACTAAAAATTGCCAAAAATGAAATTGAAAGAATTAGATACGAGCATCCATTTTTTGAATTTGAAGAATTTGAGATTTTTGGTAGCGAAACTAAAAAAGGTGTTTTGGAAACTTGGTTAGATTTTGAAATTCAAAGATTCGTAAATGGATGGGATACTGCTCCCGGCTTGTTTGAATTCGAATTTGGAAATAAAGCAATGCCATTTGTAATTGACGATAAGGTAAAAATCAGAGGCAAAATTGATCGTATTGAATTTGAAAATCAAAATGGAAATTATAGAATAAAAATTGCTGATTATAAAACAAATTTAAAAAATACGAAATCTAATATTGACATAATCAAGAAAGAATCTTTTCAGATGCCAATTTATATTTTTGCAGCACTTGAAATTCTTAATAATTATTATGATTTGCAGGCAGATTGTATTGGCGGTATTTATTACGGTTGGAAAAATTTACACAAAGGAACACATAAATATGTTTTGGTTGATAGGGCAACAAGCACAAGCGAATTACCATCTAAAACAAGTACATCTCAAATTCTAAAAATGCACGAGCAAAATTTGTTGATAGAAGATGTGATTAGTGAAACCACATTAATTGTTGATAATATTTCAAGCGGTGAATTTGTTCCAAATGTTAATAGCAAAATATGTAAGTATTGTAGTTATACATCTGTTTGCAGAAAGAATGAAAAACTATAAATATAGATGATTACTTTAAAAATCAATAAAAAGGCAATTTTCGATGAATTTTATTGCAATTTTAAAGGATTTTCATACAAAATCTACTTAATTTCAGTATTTATACTTAGATTAAAAATGTTAAATTTGTAGTGTTTTGAATTGCACAATAAAAAAAACTTTTTTTAAAGAATTAACACTATTATCTGAATGGCTAATAAAAATACTTTATATAATAAATTGGTAAATGAAAGTACTATTGATATATTGCCAACAGATAATCCTCTAAGATATTCTTTTAAATTAAAATTAGTGATTATTGTAACCACTGTATTAATTATTACATTATTTTTTTCTCTTCATTTTGAAGATAAAATGTATGCTTCTTCTGATTTCAAACTACTAAATGGCTATGTTTGGCAAAATCCTACTTTAACTGCCGACTTTAGTTATCCAATTTTCAAATCTTCTAATTTGGTGAATCAGGAAATAAGCAAAGCCAAAGAGCAAACTCTGATTAGTTTTGTTCAGGATAAAACTGTAATTGATGAGGCAGACAAACAAATTCAAGAAACTCTTAGATTGTTATCAGAACCGAATCAAAAAAGCGAATTATCTGATTTGGGATTATCAGACAAAACCTTAAAGCCATTTTTCGAACTCCCGCAAAACCAAAGAGAACGTGAAATTGCAAAATTGAATAGAACTATAACAGATTTCATAAAAGATATTTATTCAAATGGATTTATAAATTTGAATTTGGACAAAGTAAAAAATAACGAAATATCTGTTCAAGAATCTCCAAATGAAGAGATTATATTAAAGAAAATAAATCTGGTTGACAAAAATATTTTTGCTGAGAAAGCAGAAAAGTATTTTCGCTCGAAATTGCCTTCAATTACAAAAGTTATTGCAATAGAATTTCTACAAAAAATAAATAATCCAAACTTGATTTTCAGCAAAGAATTAACAGACAAACATATTGAACTTGCAGAAAAATCTGTTTCAAAAACAATTGGTTTTGTAAAGCAGGGCGATGTGATTGTTCGCAAAGGCGAAGTTCTAAATGATAATACTATTTTGAAAATCAAATCTTACGAGGCATCAAGATTTCTCACGAGTGATAATATAATCGGATTTTCTTATTATATAGGAAGTTTGGCACACTCGATGCTTGCAATGGCAATTTTGTTTATTTATCTTGGTGTGATTCGAAAAAGAATAATGAAAGATAATATTCAAGTATTGATTTTATGCTTAATCTTAATATCAACTGCGGCACTATCTTGGCTGTCAATTGAGGTGGAAAGTCAGTTTCCTATCGAATATCTGATTCCACTTCCGGCATTTTCGATGCTTGTTGCAATAGTTTTCGATTCAAGATCTGCATTTATTGCTACTGTTGCAATGTCTCAAGTTCTTGCGGGTATTAGAGGAAATGATTATACAATTGCTCTAACTATGATGTTTTCGGGTATGCTTGCGGCATATACTGTAAGAGATATTCAAAATAGAACACAAATGTTTCAATCTGTATTTTTTATATTTATTGGATTAACAGTACCTGTATTAATATTCGCAGCAGAACGCTCAACCGATTCGATTACAATTATCAAAACAACGAGTGTAACTTTATTAGCATCAGTGGTAGCGCCTTTGATTACATTTGGTTTATTATTTATCATTGAAAGATTAACCAATATTTCTTCTGATTTAAGAATTAAAGAATTTGATAAATTAGATCACCCTTTACTTTTAAAAATGGCTGAAACAGCACCGGGAACTTACCAACATACAATGGGCGTGGCAATGCTTGCTGAAAGATGCGCACGTGAAATTGGTGCAAACCCTTTGCTTGCAAAGGTCGGGGCATATTTTCATGATATTGGAAAGATGACGAAGCCTGAGTATTTTACTGAGAATCAAATTGGAATCGACAACAAACATGATTTAATGAGTCCTAAAAAGAGTGTGAAACTTATAATAGACCATGTTTCTGACGGTATAGAGTTGGGTCGTCAATATAAATTGCCGCAGAGAATATTGGATTTTATACCAATGCATCATGGAACTTCTTTGATAAAGCATTTTTATGCTAAATCTTTGGAAGAGGCACAGGGGGAGCCAATTAATGAAAATGAATTCAGATATATCGGTCCAAAGCCGAATTCCAAAGAATCTGCGATTATGATGATTTGTGACTTTGCTGAAGCAATTTCACGCTTGGAATCAAGAACAATTAATGAAATTGAACAAATTATAGCAGGTAATATACAAGAAAGAATAGCAGATGGTCAGTTTGATGAATGTAATATTACAATCGAAGAATTATCTAAAATAAAATTACTGATAGCCAAGAATTTACTTGGTATGACACATAAAAGAGTCAATTATAAAACTATTCCTAAACAATAAATTGTGGATTTTATGCTTTTTGAAACCAATTTTCCAAAAGAACTTTCAAGAGAATTCAAGGGATTCCTACAGTATCTCACCCTTGAAAAAGGATTTTCTGAAAATACGAAGATATCTTATGCACACGATTTAAAGCTGTATTTAGAATTTCTTCACCAGCAAAATGTAAAAAAAGTAAATGAAATAACTCTCGATTTGCTCGAAGATTTCAGTAAGTTTTTATTATCTAAAGAATTAGCAAGCTCCAGCCGTGCAAGATATTTGGCATCCGTCAGAAGTTTTCATAAATATCTTGTAGTTATTGGAAAAACAAAGAAAAATGTTTCCGAAGATCTTGACTTGCCAAGGGCAGATAAAAAAATTCCAGTGGCGCTAACTTACGAGCAAATTTCAAAAATTCTCGAGCAACCAACTTTGGATAATCCAAATGGTCTAAGAGACAGTGCTATGCTTGAGGTTTTATACTCTTGCGGATTGCGTGTTTCGGAACTTATTGATTTCAGTATAAAGAGTATTCTTTGGGAAGATGAAGTAATAAGAGTACTTGGAAAAGGTTCTAAAGAAAGATTAATCCCTATTAGCAAAACAGCCGTCGAAAAATTGAAGAATTACATAGAAAATGGACGACCAGAATTAGCGAAAAAATGGAACAGATGCGAAAATGTTTTTCTAAATCATCGTGGCTCTTATCTTTCAAGAATGGGAATTTGGAAAATACTTGATAAATATGCAAAAATGGCGGGAATTGAACTTCAAGTTCATCCTCATATTTTCAGGCATTCTTTTGCTACGCATTTGCTTGAAGGCGGTGCAGATTTGAGAGCTGTTCAGGAAATGCTTGGTCATAGCGATATTTCTACAACGCAAATTTATACTCATCTTGATACCGATTTCTTGAAAGAAGTTCATAAATCATTCCATCCAAGAGCGTAAAATTCTATATTATTTCAAAAAAAAACAGTTCTGAAGTTATATTTCAGAACTGTTTTTTTTATTATCATTTTTTATTAAGATCTTTTGTTTGGTAATTCTAAGCCGTATCCATTCTTTTTATCAATTATTCTTAATGCAAGAGATAAAATAATTGCAAGAACTCCAAATCCGGCAAAAATTAATTCAGGCACTGTATAATCATATTTTGCTCCAAC
>JANJUO010000371.1 GCA_024710535.1 bacterium | reverse complement strand
CTTAAATCAGATTCATCATACTTTTAGCAAAACATCGGATGTCGGGAATCCAGTATTTTATTCAATCAATTTGTTCTGTCGATTATTACAACCGACACCTTGTTGTTCTTCAGTTGTAACAACTGACGGTACAGTATTTCTGGATTTCTCGACTACGGCTTCGAAATAACGGACTGCAATAAGACATCCGATGTTTGTTTTGTAATGGCAACAACTCTTAAATCAGATTCATCATACTTTTAGCAAAACATCGGATGTCTGGAATCCAGTATTTTATTCTATCAATTTGTTCTGTCGGTTGTTACAACCGACACCTTGTTGTTCGTCAGCTGTAACAACTGGCGGTACCAAGTTTCTAGATTTCTCGCTACGGCTTCGAAATAACTTTATTTGTTTAGTCGGATTATTACAAAATTTGTGAGAAAATGAAAAATAAAAAAGATATTTTGTTATTCTTTTCCCAATATTTGTTAATTTTGCTTTTTTGAAATTTGATAAATAAAATAATATTATGATAAATTTTATAAATGACACCGAAATATTTGATTTGATAGATAAAACTGCAAATGCAGATAAAGTTAAAATCAACGAAATTTTTGATAAAATCAAGCAACTTGAAGGTTTGAATCTTGAAGATACTGCATATTTACTCAATTTGCACGATAAAGAATTGATCAATGAATTATTCGAAATTGCAAATTCGGCAAAAAAAGAAATTTACGGTAATAGATTGGTTCTTTTTGCACCGCTTTACGTATCTAATTTTTGCTCAAATAATTGCCTTTATTGTGGATTTCGTGCAGAAAATAAAACACTTGACAGAGTTCGATTAGAACTTGATCAGATTACCGAAGAAACAATTGCAATTCTTGAGCAGGGGCATAAAAGAATTTTGCTGTTGATGGGTGAAGATAATAATTATTTCAAAAATGATTATTTAATCAATGTAATAAACACAATTTATGCGGCAAAAGATTCAAAAGGCAGTTCAATTCGCAGAATTAACCTTGAAATTGCTCCTTTAACAGACGATGAATTCCAAATTTTGAGAAATGTACAAATTGGTACTTATACTGTTTTTCAGGAAACTTATCATCGCGAAACATATAAAAAAATGCATACTTTTGGGCATAAATCTGATTATGATTTCAGACTTAGCACAATGGATAGAGCACTCAAAAACGGTATGAAAGATGTTGGAATTGGAACTTTGTTTGGCTTGTTTGATTATCGTTACGAAGTTATTGCTATGCTTAAACATGCTCAATACTTAGATTCAGAATATGGTTGTGGTCCGCACACAATTTCTGTTCCACGAATCAAACCTGCAAGCAACGCACCCGCATCAATCAATATTCCGCATGCTGTTAATGATGAAGATTTCAAAAAGATCGTGGCAATTATCCGATGTGCTGTGCCTTATACAGGTATGATAATTTCAACAAGAGAGAGTGCCGAACTTCGCAATGAATTATTTAAATTGGGAATTTCACAAACTTCTGCCGGCTCAAAAACTAATCCGGGCGGCTATAAGCAAGCACTTAATCCGATTACTGATATTTCGGATGGACAATTTAGTTTGAATGATTGCAGAAGTAGTGGCGAAGTGATTGCAGATGTTATTAAGCAGGGATTTATTCCATCTTTTTGCACTGCTTGCTATCGTTTGGGTAGAGTTGGGGCGGATTTTATGGATTTGGCAAAGCCGGGTTTGATAAAATTACATTGTCAGCCAAACGGAATTACTACACTAATGGAATATTTAACCCATTATGCTGATGAAGATACAAGAAAATTAGGGCTTGAATTGATTGAAAAGGAAATGCAAGATATTCCGAATGAGCGAGTTCAACTTAAAACTAAGGAATATAATAAACGAATTAGCGAAGGCGAATGCGATTTATTTTTTTAATTTAATTGGCATTTAGAATGTAATTCTGTATTTTTGAGTTTGGTAAATTTGAGAAGTGAACAAATGTCAATTATTGAGAAATTTGCAAAATTTGATTCTTCGATAAGAAAGAGTCTGCATTTTTTGCCACCGCATTTATTTATTAATCTTTATTCAAATGGAAGAAAAGAATTTTTGTATCATTTGTCTAAATATTTTCCAAAAAATCCAATACAGATTAGTAGTAATTATAATGTGAAATTATGGGATATTGATTTCAATGTTCCACTATTTAATTCTGCTGGAATGTTCAAAACCGGAGATGGATATGAATTGGTGCAAAGGCAAGGTGCAGGTGCTTATTTATCCGGCACAACCACAGCTGGTCATCGAGTTGGCAATATCAAAGATGGAATTCATCATCCATTTGTTCCACTATCAGAATCCAAATCGGCAATAAATTGGATGGGTTTGCCCAATCCAGGGCATGCAGATATTGCAAATAAATTAGCAAAAATAAATAAAATCAAGGGTTGCCCGATTGGAGCAAGTATTTCTTCGGATAATGGAGATGATGAATTGCAAAATCTTCAGGGAGTGGTTCTTGGATTCAAACTTTATGACAAGGCAAATGTTGATTTTATTGAATTAAACGAAAGTTGCCCAAATGTTAAGCATACAAATGGCGAAGTTGATTCAAGTGGGCTTGATAAGCATCTTATTGAACGATTGGAATATGTGAGCAAAAATTATTTAAGCCACAGACTGAGAAATCTACCTGTAATCGTGAAATTTTCTAATGATACAGATATTAATTTGGTTCCGAAACTTATTGATTTATTGATAGATTTGGGATTCAATGGAATTAATTTCGGAAATACCTCAACAGCATATCAAGCAAAAAGAAATCAGATCAAATCTAAAGATTTAGCATTGTTCGATTATTTTACAAATACTTTTGGCGGAGGAATGAGTGGCAATATTCTGAAAGAGGATTCACTCAAATTATGCACTAAAGCAGTAAAATATCTTAAAACAAAAACTTTCGAAGATGAATTCCATATTATTAGAACTGGTGGAGTGGAAAATCATTCAGATATAATTGCAGGATTGAATAATGAAATTAAATTAAATCAATGGTTTACCGGATATTTCGAAGCATTCTCTAATGATGGACATCATTTGTACAAGCAGATTTTCAGGTAATTGATTATTATAAGCCAATTTATTTAATTATATTAATTATATTGTAATTGTAAATTAATCTATTTATACGTATGTTTGTTGTTTTACATTACTGTTGGGTAATATATTATGGCAAAACTGTTAATCCTTGGTGGTGGTATAGCCGGTCAAACTGCCGCACTGCATGCAAGAAAGCAATTAAGTAGGAATCATGAGGTGATTGTTGTTACCCCAAATAGCAAGTGGAACTGGATTCCGTCTAATATTTGGGTTGGGGTAGGATTTATGAAGCAGGAGGATGTTGTTTTCCCGCTTGCCCCTGTTTACAAAAAAACAGGTATTGTTTATCATCAGGCGAAAGCCATAAGTATTCACCCGGAAGGTAATAGCGAATCTGCGGTTCCTTATGTTACAATCGAATATACTTCACCTGAAAAAATGGGGCAATTAGACATCGTTCAATATGATTATCTCATAAATGCTACCGGTCCAAAGCTTAATTTCAATGCAACAAAGGGATTAGGTCCTGAATTTAATTCTCACTCTGTTTGTACTGCATCTCACGCAGAATCTGCATCAAGTGCTCTGCACGAATTGATTGCTCAAATGAAAAAAGGCGATAAAAAAGATATAGTTATCGGTACTGGTCATGGCAATTGCACTTGTCAGGGAGCGGCTTTTGAATATATTTTCAATGTGGAATATCTGCTTCGTAAAAATAATGTACGAGATAAGGCAAATATTGTGTGGCTTTCGAATGAAGCTGAACTTGGCGATTTTGGCATTGGCGGTATGCACTTGCAACGAGGTGGATACATCACTCACAGCCGTGTTTTCACAGAATCTCTTTATACAGAACGTAGTATAAATTGGATAATTGGCGCCCATACTAATGAAGTAGAAAAAAATACTATTCATTATGAAACTTTGAATGGTGAGCAAAAAGAACATAGATTTGATTTTTCAATGCTGATTCCGCCATTTTCGGGTGTTGGAATGAAGGCATATAATAGAATTGGTGCTGATATTACCTCAGAACTATTTGCTCCAAGCGGTTTTATGCTTGTTGATGCTGATTATAGTAAGAAAAGTTATGAGCAATGGTCGCCTGAAGATTGGCCCAAAACATATCAATCACCAAAATATAATAATATTTTTGCAGTTGGTATAGCATTTGCGCCTCCGCATCCTGTTTCGAAACCTATGTTTAGCACAAACGGAACGCCAATTTTCCCAACTCCGCCAAGAACCGGTATGCCAAGTGGAGTAATGGCTCGTGAAGTGGCATTCAGTGTGGTTGATATGATCAAAGGAAAAAGCGACAAGCCAACAAGAACTGCCTCGATGGCAAAGATGGGAGCGGCATGTATTGCCTCCGCAGGTGCAGGATTATTTAATGGTACAGCCGCATCAATGACAATGTATCCGATAATTCCAGATTTCAAAACTTATCCTGATACAGGCAGATCATTGACATATACTTCTGGCGAAATCGGTTTGGCTGGTCATTGGATTAAGCATTTTCTTCATTTTGCATTTATTTACAAAGCCAAAGCAAATCCGTTTTGGCGAGTTGTTCCGGAATAATAATTATTAAAAAATATATTTGGAGAATTTAAAATGGATGTTAGAAAACCTTACGAACAGACTTATTATCCGCCTGTTCCAACAAAATTTACTCAAAAATTGAGGGTGAATTTTTTGTATCAATTTTTTAGATTTATGGTTTTGAATCTGAAAATGCTTAGAATGGTCAGAAAACATTAAAGGCAATGGTAAATTTAGAAATTAAATATATTATCATAAGAATATATTTCTTTGTTTAAATTTTCACAGAATTTGTGAAAATCGAATTTAGTCATTCCGAAAGCAGAGAGGAATCCAGTATTATAATCATAATTCATTACAACTGGATTTCTCAACTTCGGATCAAGATGATGGTCTTTTTTACATCAATATTTTTATTGAAATAAAAGTCAAAAATTAGTCTGTATTATTTTAATAAATGTTCGCAATCAATTCTAAAACTGCCAAAATTTGGCTATCTGACATAACAAACATCAATTGTGCACATCAAGGCATCAATTTCGCTTATAATTATAAATTTTGATTTTCAAGACTTGGATTGTATCAAACAAACATCATTGATTCCAAAAATAATTGCTTTTCAATAAGTTACAACAAAAATATTCATTGGTTTTTATACATTATTATTATAATTTTGCTTTTTTAAAATGATTTCAATTAATTCTATGAAAGAGATAAATAAATCAATGGAAGCGATTCTGTTTGAACTCGATGAGCTCAAATTTAAATACGAATCTCTTAAGAGAATTGTACAATCATCTTTATCGGATGATTCTATTCAATCAGATAAAATCAATAGCAAATATCTGCTATCTGAAACTCAAAAGATTGCAAATATCGGTACTTGGATTCTGGATTTAACCTCGAATAAACTATTTTGGACCGATGAAGTTTATCGTATTTTTGGGGTTGAGCCACAAGAATTTTTGGCTACTTATGAAGCATTTCTTAGCTTCATTCATCCTGAAGATGTCGAGCTTGTTAATTCTGCATATATTAATTCAATCAAAAATAACAATGATAGTTATGAAATTGAGCATCGAATTATTCGGAAGACGAGTAATGAAATTAGATATGTGTTAGAAAAATGCCGGC
>JANJUO010000362.1 GCA_024710535.1 bacterium | reverse complement strand
ATGAAAACAAAATTCCTCATCATCATTTTGCTACATTTTTCGATATAATTCAAATATTAAAAAAAATAATTACAGATAAAAGTAGAATCAAACAAAGAAATCAGGCAATTGTTAAAAGAAAACTTGCTTTTGAAACAGAATAAATCAATTAATAATAATTTTTTATATTATTATACGTTATTTAGCATAGTTTTTGTTTATGTTTTATCGAATGTAATAATTTGTTTTATTAACAGAATTTGAAAAGAAATATTATGAAAAGATTTGATTTAGACGGCTTATTAAGTAAGGTTAATAGAATTAACGGCAATGAAGTGTTCGATGAAATACTTACAATTCTGTATGAAGTAAGACCTGTTTTGGAGAATATGAGCAATACTATTGAAGAAAATTCATATAAGTTACCAATTGCGGCAAAAAAATTATCTTATGTAACAGAATCCACCGAAAAAGCAACTTCGGAAATCCTTCAGGTTGTCGAAAATATGTTCAAAAAAGTTAGTCGTGCTATTACTTATACCGATGACTCTTTTGATTATAATTCAAAACTTGATGATATTAAATTATATTTTCTGAAATTACAAGCATCAAATCCTCATGATCCGGAATTAAAAGATAATATTTTCAAATTAGATAGTTTGATTGAAAAGAATAATACTCAAACGCAAAATCTTCAAGATTTGAATATAATAATTTCTACATTTTTCGAAGATCTAACTTCAATTATGATTCAGTTGGAAGTTCAAGATATTACCGCACAACATATTGCTTCTGTTTATGCCGTTTTGAATTCTCTTCAAATAAGATTATCGCACATGATTGATGAATACAAAAATTCAGATTTATCTGATTTAATCAAAGATTCAACTTTGTATTCCAATCTACATCGTAAAGTAGCATACCATGATGATGATGAAACCAAAGCATTAAATCAAAGTTATGTGGATCATATTTTCAATAATGATGCAGATGATAATACTGATTACAACAAAGAAATTGAAGAATTATTGATAAAATCACAACAAGAATTAGGATTATAATTATTCTTCGGTTGATTTGATTTTTCTTTCGGCAAATTTTGCAATCCAAATGCTGATTTCATAAAGAATGAACAGTGGTGTTGCAAATATCATTTGGTTTATTGGATCTGGCGATGGAGTTAAAACTGCGGCTAAAATCAAAATAGCAACAATTGCGTGTCTCCAATATTTACGAAGCATTTTTGCAGTTATAATATTGAATCTTGCAAGAATGAATGAAACCATTGGCATTTCAAAAATCAAACCTGCTCCAAGCATCATCATTGTAATAAATCCAAAATATTCATTTACATCTATGTCATTCTTGATTCCCGGACTTGAAAAGGATGCAGAAAAACCAAGCATTGAAGGAATCATTACATAATAAGCAAATGCAACTCCTGTAAAGAAGCACAATGATGTGAAAAACGTGATTCCTCTTGCCCATTTTTTTTCGTTATCGTAAAGACCCGGCTCGATAAATTTCCAAATCTGGTAAAGAATTACCGGAAACGAAAGAATTACACCTGAAATCAGAATAACTTTTATATATAGGAATGGAATTCCAAATGGCTTTAGATTTTGCAAGTTTAGATTTACTGCTTTTGCCGGACCTAATAAAATAATATTCATTAAGGGATCGATGTAGTAAGCCGTTGCAACACAAGCCAATATCACACCAACCAAAGCAAGCATTATTCGCTTTCTTAATTCTTCAAGATGAGAAAAAAATCCCATCTCAGTCTGATTTGCATCTTCTATTTTATTGTTGTCATCCATAGCATACAAAATTAATAAAATTTTTATCTACTATGAATTATTTTTTTTGTTATTTCACCAAATTCTGATAATATTTTGGCAATATATACTCCTTGAGAAACTGAATTGCTTTCTCTATCAACACAATTCCAGTCAATAAAATCTATTTCATTGAAAATCTGTTTCTCTTTCGAAAAAACTAATTTTCCACTTAAATCAAAAATCTGAACATTTAAATTTGTCGGCTTCTTTGAATAAACAAAAATTCTTACTCTTTCTGAGGCAGGATTAGGAGTGATTTCAGCATCAAAATTCTTATTAACATCAAAATTATGATTAGAAATTTTATTAGAAAATATGCCTTGGCTCATGTCATAATATGTTCCGGTTTCAGATTTCACCAAATCAACAACTCTAATCATATATTCAAACTCACCAATTTCACTTTCCGAATAAGAATAATTTTCAGCAACAATCAAATTCTCATTAACTCTTTGAAATTCTCCATTGAAACTGATATTTCTTTTATATAAATTAAAGCCCAAAATTTTATCTTCAGGAGCTTTCCAAGATAGATTAATTTTTTCTGATACTTTTTCAGCTATCAAATTTGAAGCCGGCGAAATATATCTTAATTTCAATGATGGATCACCATTTAATGTGATTGCATTACCTCTTCGATAATAATAACTTACTGCTGGATAATCGTTTGCGTAATTATTTTGAGATAGAAGTGCAGCTTCGCCAAATAATTCTCCCATTCCTAAAGTATGCAAAAACCAAAATGGTCTTGATGCCCATATACATATTAATCCGTTAGGTTCTCCAAAAATTGCAGATCTATTCAGGTTATTCTCAGAATCCCAATCGCCATGATATGAGCCAAATAATGCAGAAAAAGCAATTTGCATAGGATAAGCGGCAAAATCTTCAGCATAAGCAACATCCCAAGAGCCAACATAATTACCCGGACCATCAGCATACATCCATAAAAATGCTTTTGTCCGCATCGTTTCTCTTGTATGCTCGATACTTATTCTATCAGAAACCAAAGCTGAAAAATTCATCCATCCCATAGCCGCAAAAGATTCATGATATTCCGTACCAAATCTATTAAAAATAATAGCACTATCCGGAACAGTTAATTTCTTGTGTTTGAATGAATGATTTTTATTTAGGTAATTTCTAAGTAATTCAATTTCTGATTTTTTGAAATAATTCAAATTAAAAGCATCTACTCTTCCAATTGCAATTTTTACATCAGTTGTATGAAAATACTGATCATACTTGCCATCGCCTGGTATATTTTTATGTCTATCTTCGATTGCAATTGTTTGGCTTGCTGTATCAGTCCATTTTTCGCCAAAAAGCCCATAAGATAAGTCTGAGGGCCAAGCTCCACGATGCTCGGGATGACCATCATAAGTGATTAATCCAGTATAAAAAACAGGTATTCTGCCCAAAAGCAATGCTGAACTGAAATCGGGGTATTCTTTTTTGAACTTTTCAAATTTATCTTTAACAAGAGCAACTTTGTTTTTGTCGAAAGTTTCTGCTCGAGGAATCGTTGAATCAATCACAACATTCCAACCATCGCCTTCCAAATCGGTTTTATATCTATAAATTTCATTTTTCAATGAATCATAAACAGTATTATCAACAAAGACAACAAATGTGCCTCTTTTCTCTTTTAATGGTAAACTAATTCCAGCATTAATATAGCCATAAGCAGAGAAATCCGAGCGGAAATTTTCTACATAGTATTCATAAGATTTGCCAATTACAACATTTGTATCAATCCATTCGAAAACACTGCTATCTACTCTTGCAATCTCACTAAAACTCTTATCTTCTCGATTCTTTTTAAAAATCACAAAGTAATTTGTTGCAGTATCTTTTGCTACATTCCATTTCAGTTTGATGAATGGTTTATCAATTTCAGAAACATCGGCTGTCAGCAAAACAGCTTTGTCTTTAACTGTGATTTGGGCAATATTAAACCCAATAAAAGCAAAATATATTATAATGTATATAAATAATTTCATTTGAAAAATTTAATTATTAAAAAATTGAGAAACAAATTAATATCAATTTTGTTACAAATCTCAATTATTTTCTACTCTATAAATCCCTTTGATACCTCTAATCGCCACCAAACTTGCAATAATGCTATTTAAATGATTCAAATCTTCCACGTAAACAGCAATTGCCCCTTCGAATACAGAATCTGTTGTATCGAGATTAATTCTTTGTATATTTGATGTGCCAACGGTATTGGAAATATTGGCAAGCATACCGGTTCGGTTCTCCCCTTTTATCATCAATCTTGCAACAAATTTTTTGTCTTGCAATCCAGCTTGATACTCTTCAGGTTCGTTCAATTTGAAGTATTTATGCAATCCAACAACAGCACGATGAGTGATAACTTCATTTTTCCAATATAATTTTGGTCTTACGTTTGGAGAAGTGATAATATCAATTCTATCGCCATCTTTGATTTTTTCATTCAAATCTTTGAATACATTATTAATTTTGCCGCTTACAAAATGAAGACCATGAGATTCTGATAAAGCAAAACTGAAATCAAGCAATGTGGCACCGTTTGGCAACTTGTATTTATTTCCATTTTTATCGAATGCTGTGATGTCAGAATCGAATAAATTGGTTTTTATACTATCCCAAATTAATTTGGTTGCCTTCTCGCCTTTCATCTCAATCATTTCTTGCATCCAGCCGCCCCAAGAATCAATTTCATCATCAGTAAAATCAAGGGCGCGTAAAGCACCGGATTTCAATGAAAATTGTGAAGCAAATCCTTCTTCTGCAATTTTTTCCATTTCGTTGGTTCGAATTAAAATTTCAATTCGCTTTCCATCGGTTCCATATAATTCAGAATGAAGTGATTTAAACCAGTCAAGACGCGGATTTGTAATATTATCATAGAAACTGATTGTTTTGAAAACATTTGCCAATGCACCATGGGCGCGATAGCAATCAGATACTTCATTGGAATCCAAAATCACAACCATTGAATAAAAATTATCTATTTCCGAAATGCTTTTACCATCCTGCATCATCTGAAAAATTTCATATTCATGTTTATGAACAATCGATAGAAGATGTCCAATATTTTGAGAATTCAAACTATTGCGAATTAATTCATAAAATACCATTATATAATCAAGAAAATCTCGTCTCTTTTCATTTAAGGAAGTTCTTATTGCTTCATAAGCTTCTTTGTCTGATGAATAGAATGAACGATTCTCAAATTCGGCTTTTACTTTCCTTAATCCCAGTCTGTGAGCAAGTGGAACATAGAAATTTAAGGTTTCTCTTCCGATTTCGGCTTGTTTTTTTAGATTTGGGTGGTAATGAATTGTTCGCAGATTGTGCAATCTATCTGCAAATTTAATTAAAATAACTCGAACATCCTTTACCAAAGCAAGAAACAATTTTCTATAAGTTTTGGCTTTAATAATAGATTTTTCAGCTTTTGTTAATTCCGGTTTATATTTGGTTTCGATAAAATCTTTTTCAGCATCACGACTGCCGTCACTATTCATAGATTTTATTGATTCACCGGATTTATCATCATCAGCGATATTTGAGTGGGCAATTTTCGTTACACCATCAACCATTTCAGCAATTTCTTCACTAAATTCGGCGGCAATCACTTCCCTTGTTACGCCTTCCACATCTTCAACCGTATCATGCAAAAGACACGCCGCAATTGATGCAGTATCGTGAATAGAAAATTCTTGAAGTAGAATCAGAGCCACACTAAGTGGATGTGTATAATATGGCTTGCCGGATTTACGATAAACTCCCTTATGATAATGACAAATGAAATAAAATGCTTTTTTTATCACTTCCAAATCAATTGTATTATCTATTTCCTGAATTTTATCAACTAAATATTGATAATCTTTATCTTCGTCAAATCCAAATTGACTATTCGCTTCATCTTCAGGCTCAAACTCGTAAAATAATTCCATATATGTAAAAATCCATTTTTTGCAATATATCAATTTTAAATTAATAAAATTTTATGAAATACACAAACAATCTTGCTCACATTCTTCATTTATATAAATATATTTTAAGAAAAATTACTCATCAATTTACTAATTTTGTATTTTATTAATTTTTCAATTAATTTTTTGAGGTTAAATAATGCTTGTCTTCTTTAAAACTGTTGGTTTGCTTTTTCTA
>JANJUO010000327.1 GCA_024710535.1 bacterium | reverse complement strand
AATGTGCAATTCCTCGATTTAGGAAATACAGTGCTTCTTTATTATCAATATTAATTGCAAAAGTAAGTTCAGCTATTGCTGAATCATATTGATTATTTTTCAGGTACATTTTTCCCTTTTCAAAAAATATCAAAGGATTATTTGGATCTTTCTTTTCTACAATTTTGAAATTTTCCAGAGATTCATCAAATCTATTCAAAGCAGACAATGTGCGAGCTTTGTTGAAATAAGCAGAAAATTGATCCGGCTCTGCGGCAATTGATTGATTGAAATAATCTAAAGCAGTTTCATAATTTCCTTGCGAAAAGCGAATCATTCCTGAATCATTCAATTCTTCATGACTTTTTGAGCAAGAAATAAATGTTAATGAAATCAAAACAATAAATAAAATGACTTTCATAGTGAAAAAATTTTTTGTGTAACAAACAGTTTCAAAATTAATAAATATTATTCAATCAAACATAGAATTTTGCCGATTCGCAAATTTTTTTAGAAAAGATAATCTATGAATTGGGCAAATTCCATATTTTTCTATTGCATCAAAATGTGATTTGGTGGCATATCCCCTATTTTTATTAAAACCATAATTTGGATATTTTTCATGATATTCATCCATTATTCTATCCCTAATCACCTTTGCAATTATCGATGCGGCAGAAATTGAATATGAAATCGAATCTCCCTTGATTATTGTTTCGAATTTTATGCCAATATCTTTAAATCTATTGCCATCAATCAAAAGTACATCAGGTTTTATTAAAAGTTGATCAACAGAAATTTTCATTGCCTGAAAAGTTGAATTTAGGATATTAATTTTCTCAATTTCTTCTACTTCAACAATTCCAACGCCAAATTTTGCATTACCTATAATCCATTCAAATAATAAATCTCTATTTGATTGATTGATTTTTTTTGAATCATTAATTAAATGGTTGATTTCTATATTCTTATCAAAAATAACACTTGAAGCAACTACCGGTCCTGCTAATGGACCTCTCCCCGCTTCATCAATTCCGGCAACTATCAAACCTTCATTCCAGTATTTATTTTCATAAGAAAAATCAGGCATATAATCCTCAAATGTATCAAATAAAATTTGTAATTCATTGATATTTAAACATAAAAATCAAGTTAGCTCATACAAATAATTACTAAATTCATGCAAACTTATTATTTATCAATAAGGTTAATGAATTCATTTCTCAAATTTAGATCATCAAGTAAATATCCACGCATTACAGATGTTATCATATTTGACTTGTCTTCAGAGGCACTTACACCTCTTGCAATCATACAATAGTGTTTGGCAGTTATAACAACGCCGAGTGCTTTTGGCTTAAGTAATGATTCTAAATAATCAGCAATTTGTTCGCCTAATTCTTCCTGAATTTGACCTCTTCGCGAGAACCAATTAACAATTCTTGTTAATTTGGATAATCCTATCACATATTTATTTGGGATATACCCTATCACACAATGACCAGAAATTGGTTGCCAATGATGTGAGCAAAGCGACATCACTTCAATGCCTTTGCTAATAACAAGATTATTTACCTTGTTTCTATTTGGGAATAGAGTTATCTTTGGCGCTTCTTTGAATCTTCCTGCAAACAATTCATTAACATACATTTTTGCTAAGCGGCGCGGTGTTTGTGTGCAATTTGGATCGTCAAGCGAAATTCTCAAAATCCCCATCATTTCAATGAATTTTTCCTCAAGTTGTGTTATCATAACTTGACGCTCTTCATCACTAATTGGATGATTTCCATTTGCATCAAACGCACTGCTTATATTTTGGAATGTACCTTCATTCAGAAGTTTTTGCTCGAATTCTGGCAAATATGATTTCAAATTTTCATCTTCATGATAAGTATCAGATATATTTGAAATTACAATATCTGTATTTTTTTTTATGATTTTTTTACTCATTTCGCTATTCCTTCAAATCTTCTAACTTCAATTTCTTCACCAAAATACTCCACAAAACTGGCTTCTGTTTCCCATAGTTTGATTTTGTATAATTTACCTTCTATAATTTTCGAATCAAGAATTTGCCAGAAAATAACAGAGAGATTTTCTACAGTTGGAATTACTCCTTTTAGAAAATCTACATCAAAATTCAGATTTTTATGGTCAACTTTATCATGTATTTCTTCCATCATAATTCTTTTTAATTTTTTTAAATCTATCAAATAACCGGTTTCGGGATTTGGAATGCCGGCAACGGTTACCTGCAATTTGTAATTATGACCATGACCATTAAAATTGTTGCATTTATCATAAATTGCATTATTTGTATCGTTGTCGAAATTTGGATTATAAAGCCTATGAGATGAAGAAAAATTTATCTCTTTTGTTACATATACCATTTTATTTCACTAATTATAATTAAAAAATAATTTAGACGTTAGTTATATGTGAATATTTCTAATTTTTTTGGTAATTTTGATGTCGTGTAAACAGGAAAATTTATGAAACTGAAAATAATATATTTTGTTCTGATATTTTTTGGAATTTGGGGATGTTCTTCTGTGAAAGAAACTGCCAAATCCAATACATCTACAAGTAAAGAGAATGTCATTGCATACAAAATGCCGGGCATCAAAGCTGGATTGTACGAATTGGAATTTAATGCCAAAATCACTGCCGGAATTTCAGGTAGTCTGCAAACTGTAAACGCAAAAATTAGAATTGCAGGAACGGATTCCATTCAAATGAATATCACTGGTCCTTTCGGGATTGCTATTGGGAAGTTCTATGCGAATAAAGATGAGTTCCAATTCTATAGTATTTTCGAAAATATTACCTATATTGGCAAGCCGGATGCCGAGAGTTTGAAAAGAATTCTAAATATGGACATATCTTTTGATGATTTTATTCGTATAATTCGAGGCGAGCCTCTTTTTGAGGTGGATTCTTACAGATTTGTGAAGATTATCAACGATAATAATCATCTTTGGATTTCTAAACAGGCGGATTTTGGAGATTTTATTGTGAGCGATGTTCAATATAATACGATTTCTACTTATCAAAGGAAAGTTAAGGACGATGCTTTGATCGCCGACATTAAATTAACTAAATTTCTGAATTATAATAATTACTTTCTATCGAATGAAATTAACTGTAGCTTCCCGGCAAATAACTCTTCTATCAAATTAGAATTGAGTGATATTAAAATAAACAACAAATTCGATTCTCAATTCAAATTCCCAATTGTTAAAAGTTCAAAAATTATTAATATTAATGAATAAAATGCTCCTAAATATTAGTTCCTTAACCAATAAAAAGATTATTTTGATTTTCTTAATATCTGGTTTTACCATATTTTTAAATTCCAATCTATATGCAATTCAGATTGATAGCCTAAAACTATTTGAATTACAGCAAAGAGACAGAAAAATTCTTGATTCTGTTGATACCCAAAGGACAATAGATTCTATCAATAGGCAAACTGAATATATCAATCAAAGAGTAAAAAAGTCCGGTATGGACACAATTGTTAATTACCAGGCAAAAGATTCTATCAAGTTCAGCGTAAAAAAGCAAATGATGCGATTAAAAGGTGACTCTCACATAAATTTCAAAAAGCAAAAGCTAAATGCAGAAGTCATAGAGCTCGATTTTCGATCCTCTCTCTTAAATGCTACTGCCGCTAAGGACACAAATAATAAATCTTACGGATTTCCTAAGTTTAATGATAGCGGAGAAGAGTTCTATGGGCAGGAAATTAAGTTCAACTTCAAGACAAGTCAAGGCACAATCAGTCTTGGAGAAACCGAAATGGGCGAAGGATTTTACTTTGGGGAAAAAATTAAACGCATTTCGCAAACAGAGCTTTTCATAGAGAATGGATTCTATACCACTTGCAATCATCCTGAGCCCCATTATCATTTTGGATCTCCCAAGATGAAAATAATTGCTAAAGATAGAATTTTTCTTGATCCCCTTATCCTATATGTTGAGGATTTACCTATATTTATTCTTCCTTTTGGCTTATTTTTTCCTTCCAAAGGGGGCAAACAATCTGGCTTGATTGTGCCAACATTTAGCTTCTCGAATAGTAGAGGTGTTGTGTTCCAAAATCTTGGTTTCTATTGGGATATTTCTGATTATATGGACGCACAATTTACTACCGATCTATACACAAAAGGTGGTTATATGCTCAAAAATACTACCCGATACAAAATGCTTAATCACTTCGAGGGAAATCTTAATCTTGAATGGGGACAAACAAGAAACAATGTGGATGATGAATTTACCACTAACTTCAAATTTGGTTTACGACACAATCAAACTATTACCCCAGACGATAAAGTTACTGCCAACTTGGACTTTAGAAGTTCCAACTTCAACAGAAATACTATGACTAACCAAATGGATTATCAAACACAGTCCGTAAGAAGTGCCGCTTCGTACTCAAAAAGTTTCGATAACCGCTCAACTCTTTCCATCTCTTATGATAGAAATCAGAACATCATAAATGATACTTACGATCAGTCATTACCATTGAGTTTTTCGTTGCCATCTACTAAAATATTCAATAATTTTACTGACTTACCCAAATGGATAAAGGATATTCAGTTCAATTATAGATTCTCTGCCTCATATTCAGATAATACAAGTCTGGGATTTAATACCAATACTTTCAAAGATACTCTTGCTAACAAAGATAGTATTCACATTGATACAATAGTTAATTTCCGAAGCAAGTATAGAATCGAGCACAGCCCAAGTATCTCGATTTCACCCAAATTAGGTTTCTTCACAGTTACCCCATCTATATCCTTCGGCGCCAATAATTATTTCCGCAAGGTCAATAAAACATTCAACTCCTTAGATAGTTCCATTTCGGTCGATACAAGTAACGGTTTCTACGCCGATTACAGAGCGAGCTTCGGGCTTGGCATCTCCACCACAATATATGGAGATGTTGATGACAAAAAACCTCTTTTCTTTCTCTTGAAACCTTCTGACATAGGCGTAAAAGCATTTAGGCATGTCTATAAACCAAACTTCAGCTTCAGCTATACTCCAGATCAATCCGACGAAAGTTTGGGCTTCTATGGATATTATAAAGATGCAAGCGACAAAAGTGTAAAATACTCAAGATTTGAGCTCGATGGAGGCGGCATAGCTTCGTCAAGTTTGTCATCAAGATTAAGTTACAACGACCTAAACAGCTTTCTTATCAAAGTAAGAGAGTCCGACACCTCCGATGTTACATTGGAGATCCTCAATTTCTCGTTGGGAACC
>JANJUO010000314.1 GCA_024710535.1 bacterium | reverse complement strand
ATGTTATAGACCAAAGTAGTAAATGATAGATTTGTAAAGTTGTTGGTTGATATAGTTCCTGACGATTCATTGAAAAGATGAATGAACTCATTTGTCTGAGAATGGTTTGATGTGAGTACTCCAGCAGCAACAATCATGTTTGTGCCCTTGTTTGAGACCTCAATCACCCCTTGATTTCTAAATTTACCCTGAGTTCTACTCATCACATACGATAATCCGGATGATTGACCGATCACTCCACCCAAGTATTGTGTTTCGGTTGATGCAGATTTCAATTCTCCGACAGTCAGTGTTCCAGAATTTGTCAAAAGACCCATCACATGTGCTGCAGTTGCAGTGTTGGTAACTTCCCCAATGACACCTCCCATGTAAACCGTGGGATTGGATGAAACTGTCATTGCAGTACTGGTAGTTCCGGGACCATTCAATGCAGTATTGTTGAATGCATCGGTTAGGACAAGAGGCAAACTTATCGAAGTTGCACCAACGATTCCCCCTATATGATAGGATGGATTGATTAAGATGTCTGTTCGGAAAACATGATCTGTATTGGATAAGATCATACCCTCAGCATAAACACCTGAAATGATGCCTGAAGCTTCACCGACGAGTCCTCCAACATAGAGTTCACCGAGTGTCTGATGACCTAAATCGATGGTGACATCGATCAGAACGTTTTGAATATGCCCTCCAACCATTTGACCCGCAATCAGGCCGACATAATTGGGTACACCGGCAAAGTTATCGGTTTCAGACAGAGTGACAGTTGCATCATAGAAAATGAGATTATAGACTGAACCTGATAAGATACTAAACATTCCTGCATAATAGGATCCTTGAGCAGTACCATTTAAGATTCTTAAATCATAAATGTATCTTTCATTCGAATTTCCTGCAATTAATCCAGAAAATTCAACGGTAGGTGTGACATAAGCATTTTGCGCAACTTGAGATAGATCGATGTTTTGTGTAATGATGTAATTGAGTTCACGATAAGGTGTTAACCCAGCTTCTCTTGTGTAGTTCAACATCTTTGAAAAAGCAATCAAGTCAATTGCATCTTCGATGACATAATAATTAGAAATAATGACATCATCAAGTGGGTCATCTGTTAATTCAATCGTATATGAACCTGTCACCAAATTGAGTCCTAAAACAGATGGGTACTTCGCGGTTGGGTTATTTTCAGCAGGGTAATAATACCAAGATGAACCTAAAGTAGCATTGCTTGATCTAATTTGTGTGGTGGTAAGACTTGTTGCAAGCCCATTAGGTGTTGTAATGTTGTATGTAGATCCACTGATGGTAACCGTTTCTTGATAGACGGTATCATCAAAAGCAAGATTTGAGATGGTGCCTGTACCATGATTTGTATAAATCACAGGTTGAACAGTAAATTGTGAACCATACGATGCGTTGATGACAACTCGAGATACATAATACGCATTATTAAATACTCCATGATTATCAAAAAGAATGCCTGCAGCTTGACCCCCGGTAGCAACCATGCGCACACCTGCAGTGAGTGCAGATGTACGTGTATCGATCGTATAGACATGGTTTACATCTCCAGAAGTGCCATTGTAGCCTACAATGGATGAAGTCTTATACAATTCACTACTTTCAAAGGTGAATTCAAAGGTAGGATTGATCAATCCAAAGTTTTGAACAGTTCCTTCATTGTATGCAAACATCGAATAATACTCGGTATATGCTACTTCTGTCTCAATATCCGTACCTGGGTATAAGATTTCAACGAGTTTGTCATATCCTGAGAAATAAAGATTTTTGATCTCAAACCCATTACCATCAAAAATACCAGTGAATGATTGAGCATAAGGAATACCTTCAATCACGAAATCATATCCAATGGGATTAAACTGTTTGGATTTCATGACAGAATAGTCAATATCACTGCCTAGGGTATAATGTAAACTTAAAAGAACAGCAATCGCTGGCTGGGTCAATTTGGTTTCAAAGGTCGTATACTTCAAGTTATAGCTGACATCAATGGAAAAGCGATACAGTTCTTCTGCTGTATCAATACGAATGATTTTATCCCATGTTGATGGATTAATCGCAAGTATGCTTGCTGAGTTGGGTGCGATATCATTTCTAAATGCTGTATAAGAAATGTAGGTATCTTCAGGAAGTGTCAGATTCGGTAATTCTTCATAGGAATGATCATCAAAATTACCAAAATCCTGTGCGATGGAATCAAATTCTAAATGAAGGATTTGATATCCAAGAAAGAATGAAGCAGTCAACAAGAAGACAGCTATTGTCAATTTTTTCATGAATTTTAACATTACCAGACACCTCCCCAAGGTGGCGTGGGTAACAACCAATTATAAACAGGTGCATTATTTCCTGCTTGAATCGCTTCCACTAAAATCGCGAGTTGAAGCGAATAACCAACAGACTTTGTCTTAAAAGTCAAACCATCATATTCTTCAATGAAAGGTAATGTCAGTTGAACTGAGTTCATGTCTCTTTCAATTTTTTGTGGGTAATAATAAAAACCATCATTGAGTGAATTATTATACCAATCCTCGTATTTTACAAATTTAGGTTGCTGTCAGGATGAAATTCTGCTTATTGCAATCAATGATGCGTTTGTAAATCACTACCCA